>CAYSXM010000673.1:0-3089 GCA_964434905.1 uncultured Pirellulales bacterium
TATGTGCTCATGATGCTGCTGGCCGACAAGGACTTGAAGATCGATCGAGACAATAACGTCAACACCAATCCTTATGAAAATGCCCGATTTTTCGCCCAGATGGCCGTGAACGCGGTGGACTACATCGACCGCGATTCGGTGATGACAGCATTTGAATACGATGTCTTTCCCTTTGTCGACAGTTTGAACCCTGGCGGCGCGATGGGAGCATTCATTCTGGGACCGGACGGTGACCCTTGGGACGTCGATTTCAACCTCGACCCCACGGTCCGCGCCGACGAAGTCGATGTGCCCGCCACCATGCCCCTGATTCTAGTGACCGGCCCGACACGAGGCGTGGTGTGGGGTTGCGAGCGGCCCGAGCTACTGATTACCGAAACGCTGGCGTTTCATGCGCGGCGCACTCAGGACACCACGGCCGACTCGAGCACGAAGGACGTCGCTGGCGGCGATCCGACGTTCGATCAGAAGCTGCGCCCCAAGGGGGCGCTGTACGTCGAACTTTTCAATCCAGGTGCCAGCACGGCGGCGGTTCCCGCGGGCGGCACGCGCGATGCCCCACCCGCCGAACTGTACGACACGACGCTGACGGGCGTGCAGCTCAACAAGGTCACACCCGGAAACTTCCCGATTTGGCGTCTGGTAACCGCCCCGGCACAGGCACTTCCGGCCACCGAACGGCTCACTCCGATCGACCCCGTGTTGCCGACTGCCCTGTTGGAACGCGTGACCTATTTCGTGCAGCCGCCTGGCGGCTTGACCGAAGGCCAACGCGTGTTCTGGTCCAGCCTGACGGGCGTGAACTACGTGGTTCCGCCGCGGCGCTACGCGGTGCTGGGGCCGAGTGACCCGACGCAGACACCTGTTACCACGAGCGTGAGTTATGTGGGCAACAAGATCGGCCCGAACACCTATCCACGCAAGTTGAGCATTTTGCCCAATGCAGCGATCGCCCAGGCAGGTCAGGTTTTGTTGGTCGACGATGGCAACACGTCGCGCTATCCGGTGGATATCGTCGGCAACGCGCAGCAAAGCATCCAGCCGCCGGTGGGCGTGGTGATCGACAGCAACGACCTGGGCAACCCGGCGCGCACCTTGCGTTTCAGCGTGTCGGAACCACTGGGCGGCTACCCGCTGACCGATCTGCCGGGGCCCAATCCGGCAACGTATGCCGAATCGAGTTATACGGTGACCACCGACTTGCCGTTCGATCTCGATCCCACAATTCAGACGACGGCCAATTTGCTGACGGCCGTGAGCAACAACGGCACAATCACGCATCTGACCACGGTCTACTTGCAGCGTTTGGCCGATCCGACGCGCGGTTGGAATGCCAACACCAACCCCTATTTAACTGTCGACCAAGTGTCGGTCGATTGCACGGTATACAACGGTGAAGACGTATCGATCATTCCCGAGACGGGCACCATTCCTGCGGGTGGGCCAGGCGTTCTGGTGGGTTCTTTCAACAGCCGCCAGCGAAATGGCGCCGGGGTGCAAAACTGGTGGTCGCAGGCGACTGCCACACCGCAACCCACCTTGGATGCCACAAGCGCCATCATTGGCGGTGGGCTTTCCGCTGCGCAGCCGCCGATGACCTCGAGCACGCTGGGGTACTTGAACCTGAGCCAGCCCTATGTCGGTACGGCCACCGCGGCCGACCCGGCCAGCCTGGTGTTTGGCGTGCGATACTCGCAGTCGAACCTGCCTGCCAACGCCGCTGCCGGGCAACAGCCGGAGTTCGTGGGCGAGTCGTATGCCACGAGCATGGCCTTCCCATTGACCGGCGTGCCACCGTGGCTGCACTGGCCCAATCGTCCTTTGGTCAGTGCGTTGGAATTGCTGCAGATGCCGGCCTTGGGACCGTCGCAGTTACTATCGGTGCCCAATGCGACCACGTACGAACTTGGCATGTCGCTTGCCAACGGAAACAAAGTCTACGATCCACTCAATCCGGGCCAGTTGGCGTTCGCTCACTTGGCGCCGTATTTTTTGAAAAACGACACCATCCTCCGCACAGGCTCAACGGTCGGCCAGCCTCCGGCCTTGCATCGCTGGCTCGACTTTGTGCATGTTCCGTCGCGGTTTGCCGGCACGCAAACGCTGCTGAACCCGGCCAGCTTCAACGCCACGTTGAACAATGCCAACCTGGCGCCTTTTTCCGCGCCGTTCAACGTGGTGTCGAATTTCCGCGAACCGGGGCGCATCAATCTGAACACGGTGTTCGATCCACTCGTGTGGCGGGGCATGGTGAACGACACGACGGGCACCGGCAACTTTGGCGACGGGTTCTTCAACGACCGGCTGTGGCGCAGCCGCCGCGGCTACATGCAGATCACTAGCCCGGTTGGCAATGGAGTCAGCGCCGATTTCAACGCGTTATCGCCCAGTTATTTCGCCAACCCATTCCGGGAACTCGGCGGGAAGCATCTGGTGCCGATCAACGACCTGCTGTACGAGGAGGTGATTGTCGGCGGAACCGAGCGGGCAGAAATCGACACGACCTGGTTGCGCGCGGACCCGGTTACGCCCAACGATCCGTTGTTTACCGATTCGAATACGTCGCAGTTTCGCGATACCAACCGCAATCCGTCGTTCCGGTACGAAATGTTCCAGCGATTGGGCAACGTGCTGACGAACCGCTCGAACGTGTATGCGGTGTGGGTCACGATCGGCTATTTCGAGGTCGAACCAGCCAGGACCGTGGATTACCCCTGGTATGTGGCCCCTAACGGCCCCTCAGAATTCCAACGCGCGTTTCCCGACGGCTATCGCTTGGGCAAGGAACTCGGCAGCGATGACGGTTCTTCCAGGCGGAACCGCGCCTTCTACCTGTTCGATCGCTCGATCCCCGTCGCCTTTGAAAGAGGGCAGAAGCACAACGTCGAAAAGGCGATTCTGCTGCGCCGCGTGATCGAATAGCTGGGCCTATTCGTGCCGGTTGCGCGTTCCACAGGGCGCACTTAACCCCGAATTATTCATGAGCCTTCTGCTGCGGAGGCGAACGGGTCGCATCTGCCGCGTCAAACCGCCCTCGCCCCTGACTCACGTATTCACCAATACGCTGCGCGGGCCGATCGCGGTTTTCC
>CAYSXM010000674.1:0-3083 GCA_964434905.1 uncultured Pirellulales bacterium
CAGGGCTGGTCTTGTGGCGCCGATTCGTCGGTTTCGACGGCGTGGGCCAGACCACGCCCGTGGCAAAAACCCCCGGGGCCGACCTGCTGTTATTCGATTCCGTGCGCGGCGAATTGGTGCGCGTTGACGCGCGCGCCGGAACCGACCGCTGGCGTCAACCGCTGGCAGGCTCGATCGATGCGCCGCCGGTCGTCGTCGGTTCGCAGGCGCTGGTGGCCGCAAAGTCTGGCCAATTGCATCAGGTCGACCTGGAGTCGGGCAACCTGACCGCGTCGCTGACGCTGCCCCAGGAACTTTCGATTCCGCCTGCCGCCGACGACCGGGGCGGCACGCTCTATCAGGTGGCGGCGCACTCGAACCTGTTTGTCTTGTCGGCCGTCGATGGCCAGTGCGCCGAAGTGTTTTACCTGGGGCACACCGAGGGCGCCGTCCGCACGCCGCCGGTGGTCTTCCACAGCGTCAATTCCCAGCCTTCGTTTTTCTATCTTATGGTTTGCGAGAATCGCGGGCTGCACGACGGTGTGCTGCGCGTGCTGCTGGCCAATGAACAAGGCGCCGGACTGAAACAAGTGCAAGAACTGCCCCTCGAAGGGCATGTACTGTCGCCTCCCACGATCGATGGTCGACTGCTATACGTGTTCACCGATCGTGGGGCGGTCACTTCCTACGAAATCGGCACACCTGACCAACCCGACCCCCTGAAGCCGGTGGTACGCTATCCTGCTGAAAGCGAGGAGCACCAACCTCGCTATGCACTGGTTCGTCGCAGCCAGGTGTGGGTTGCCGATCGACAACTCACACGTTTCGCCATGCAGGCTGCCAAGGGGTCGCTCGAAGCCAAGGGGCGAACACACCGGGGCGACCAGTTCCTGGCGCCGCTAACCGTCGAAGGCGATGTGCTGTTTCACGCCCGCCGCGAGGCCGGCCTGCGGGGCGTGACCGTTACCGCGGCCAACACCGGCGACGGTCAGACCTATTGGGAGACGCGTTTGGCAGGTCCCCTGCTGGCGCCCCCCTGGCCCACGGCCGACGGCGCCCAACTTGCGGCCCTGGGTGAAGGGGGCGCACGCTACCTGGTAACCTTGCCTGCCGATGGCCAGATGCAGACCGTGGAAGCGGACGCCGCCCCGCTCGACATGCCGCCCACGTTCGCGCCGCCACTCGAAGCGTCTGCCAACGACGCCGGGCTGACGCTCGGGTGGTCGGAATCGGTCCCCGACCGGGTGCTGGTTCTGGCCGCCGCGGGACAGCCAGCCGGGCAGAGTTGGCTCTCCATGCCTTCGCCGCTGGCGGGCCCCCCCGCCAAGTTCGGCGACGCGTTCCTGGCGGCTAGTCGCTCGGGCCAGGTGTTTCGCATCGGCGCCCCAGGTGTCGACGCCGCGCTGGCTCCCTTCCAGCCACCACTCGAAGCCGGCACCAACGTCGACTGGTGCCTGCCGGCCGATCTTGGTGGAGGCGAATTTGTAATTGGCGACCAGGGCAATCGCTTGTATCGCGTGGGTATCCAAGCCACGCCCACGCCGCACCTCGCGTCATTGGCACAAGTCGATCTGGCCGCTCCCTTGGTAGGCCGCTTGGCTCACTCGGGCGGCGCCGTGATCGGCGTCGACGCCAACCAAACTCTGGTCACGTTCCGGTTGCCCGACCTCTCGGCGGGTCCCGACCGCCGGCTCGACGCGCCGCTAGCCTGGGGGCCCGCCGCGGTGGGAAATGTCGTGCTGGCCGCCACCAAGAGCAATCGCCTGCTGTGCCTCGATGAGCAACAAGAACTGAAATGGGAAGTACCTCTGGCCCATGGACCATTGGCCGGTCCACCCGTGGTTCAAGGCGACGAACTGCTATGTGCTTCGTCGTCAGGCGTGGTGTGGCGCATGGCGACGGCCGATGGCGCCGAGCGCGCGCGCGTCGACGTGCAACAACCGCTGGCCTCGGGACCGCTGTCGATTGGTCAGGCGTTGTTTGTGTCCGGCGCCGACGGCACGCTATTGCGTATCGCCGCACCCTAGTGAGAGAGTTTCGTGCCGCGCAGCCTATCGATTCGCCGACCAGGTGCATCTCAAACTAGCTCGTTCGGGCGAGGTTGGTGGTGGTGCGCGCTATGGTTCGGGGCCACCTGGTGCCTGGCACAGGGATCCAACGTCGCCTGGTCGCAAGCGCCTGCCGGCCCTGCCGTGCCCGCCCCTTCGCAGCCGCCGGCCAGCCCTCCT
This sequence comes from uncultured Pirellulales bacterium, assembly GCA_964434905.1. GTDB lineage: Bacteria > Planctomycetota > Planctomycetia > Pirellulales > CAYNRE01 > CAYSXM01. The sequence goes on from CAYSXM010000674.1 coordinate 2,208, forward strand.
CCTGCCGCGCCGCTGCCCCCGAGTGACACCGGGGAGCCCGTATCGGAACTCCCGCTTATCGAACAACCGGAGCACGACCGATTGGAACTGTCGGCTTCGGCCGCGGGGGGCGATTCCGCACAGCGCGTGTGGAAAGTAGAACCGCTCGATCTGCGTGGGCGGCGTGTGCCTGATCCACTGCCGCGTCCGTCCGAGAAGTTGGCAGTGCGATTGCTGGACAACCCGGGAGAAGAACTAGAAATAAAATGGGGCAACATCGAGCGTATTTATTTTTTTGAGCAGATGATCCTGGACGAGGCCGCCGGACTGGTGGCAGCGGGTCAACTAGACAAGGCGTTCGAGTACTACCAATACCTGGAGCAAGATTCTCGATTTCGCGACTTCACCGGCGTGCCCGAGGCCGTGCAAGCCTTTCTGTTTGCAGACGCGCGGCAGTTGGCCCGTGAGAAACGCTTCGACCTGGCCTGGAGTGTCTTGCTCGATTTACACGAGCGGAACGCACAATTCGCCGGACTGGAACGCGCCCTGGGGTTGGTGGCACGCAGCCTGGTGGAAGCCCGCCTGGCCGAGTCGGATTTCTTCGGTGCGCGGCGATTACTCAATGAAGCGAGCTTGCGATATCCGGGCGAAGGTTCGGTGCAGCAGTTGCGCGAAAAACTGCGCGGCGAGGCCGAGCAATTGGTGGCGCAGGCCGAACAACTCGCCACCGGTGGACAACCGCTAGCAGCACAGGAAACGGCCACCGATGCCGTCCGCGTATGGCCCCAACTAGAGGCGGCTCGGCAGTTTCTAGAACGGCAATACGCGGAACATCCGTGTGTCGTAGTGGGCGTGGCGCAGCTACCTGGTGCGCACGGGGAATCGGCCTTCGACGAT
>CAYSXM010000675.1:0-3079 GCA_964434905.1 uncultured Pirellulales bacterium
AACAGCGTGCCAGCCAAGTGCGGCAATTGGCCGATTTGTCGCATCGGCAGGAGCAATTGATCCTGGGTATGGCGCTGCGGCGCGACGCGTGTACCCGCGTGGTGCCCCCGTTATATCCCTTGGCCGAATTGCAAACCCGCCTGGCGCCCGACCAGGCGCTGGTCAGTTTTTTCGCGACCTCGCGCCAGGTATACGGATTCTACCTGCGCCGCGACCGACTGCAGTTCTGGCCCATCGAAACGCCCGCGGCCCTGTCACGCCAAACTTCCAAGCTGCTGCGCGAGCTAGGGCTTGTCGACGCGAATCGTCCGCTGCCACTCGATGTGCTGCGCGGAACGACTTGGCAGAAACCCGCGGCCGAACTCTGGAACGTGTTGTGGCAAGGGTCGCGCGTCGATGTGCCCGGAGACGCCCGAGAGATTGTCATCGTGCCCGATGGCGCTCTGTGGTACGTGCCGTTCGAGATCATGCCGTTGTCGGCAGGCCAGGGCCACGAACCGCTGGTACGGCGTTGCCTGGTGCGCTACGCCGCGACGAACGCTTGGGCGGTTTCCGACCTGGTAGGTCGCAAGCAATCGGGCACCACGGCGGTGGTGTTGGGAAAGCTGCACCCCCGCGACGATCCCCAGGTGGCGCGCGACGCGTTTGAGGAACTGACCCAGGTCCAGCCCGGCGCGGTGGCCCTGACGGGTGACCACCCCACGCCCAGCGCCGCCGTGGCTGGTTTGTTCGACCGTTTGGTGCTGTTCGACGATGTGGGCCTGAGCGATGCCGGAGCGCTGGGTTGGGCGCCTCTCCTGGCCTTTAAGGAAACCGGTGGCGCCACGCTGGCCGATTGGCTGCGGTTGCCGCTGACCGCGCCAGACACCGTGTTGCTGCCCGGGTTCCATTCGGCAGCCGAGATTTCGCTGAAAAAGCAACCGCTTCAGCAAGCCGGTCGCGACCTGTTCCTGCCGCTGTGCGCGCTGCGCGCGGCAGGAGTGCGTACCACGCTCGTGGCGCGCTGGCGTCCGGCGGGCGCCACCAGCTATGCCCTGATGCGTGAGTTCTTGCAGGAGCTAGGCAGCGGTCCGGCCAGCGAAGCCTGGCAGCGCAGCGTGTTCCTGGCCATGGACCAAAAGCTGGATTTGGAGCGCGAACCCCGCGTGGAGCAAGACCCCAACGCCGACGCCATTGGCGCCGCGAATCCGTTCTTTTGGGCCGGATACATGCTGGTCGATGCGGGCGAACGACCGCCCGAGGGCCTGCCGCCGGTGGTGCCCATCGTGCCTGGGCCGGCGAGTGCCGCGGCGACGGAGTCAGAACCGCCGGTCGCGAACGAAACGGAGGACGCTGCCGAACCCGCCGCCGCAGGCGAGCAGAAGCCGCGTGCTTTGGAGCCCTAGCAGGGTGCTTCTCGCAATTGGCGGCGGGCGTTGTTTCGATGAGCACTTGGAGCGGGGACTTCGGATGCCAAGACGCTCACTTGGGCGCGACGTGAGGGGCAGTCGCAGGTGGATCTTGCGTCAGCGACAACAGATGGCCGTCGGGGTCCTTGAACCAGGCCACGCGGCTGCCGCCTGGAAACGTGCAAGCTCCCAGGTCATCGTGTTCGAGGCCGGCAAATCGTTCAAATTGCACACCACGAACGCCGAGCGATTCGATCATGGCTCGCAAATCTTTCACCCGCCAACCCAGCACCGTGTAGGGCGCCACGAGCGGCGCCGCGACGGGTGTGATGCGCAACGTTAGTCCGGCCAGTTGCAACACCGCCGCGAACGGCTCGTCAGACACCACGGTCAGGCCCAACACATCGCGATAGAACGCCACGCTGCGATCGCGATCGCTAGTGGCCACAAACAGAACGGCCGGAATTGCGGCGAGCATGATGTTGACCCTCGCGCTGTCTTCTAGTTCACACAATCTCCCGGTTCACACAATCTCCCGGTTCAGACAGTCCCCGGTTCAGACAGCACGGCCCTGGGGCTTGAATCGCTTGGGGCCAAGTCGATGTGGCTTCGGCGCGGCCCCCCGCACGACTATCGCCCGGCGGCCGGTGGCGCAAAATTCCCACCACGGAAATCGTCGACCCGCCACGCACCGGTGTCAATCCAGTAGGTGAACTTGCGGGCAGCGACTTTCTCGACCTGCCCCCCGACCACTTTCTGGCGTTCGAGCGTGGCGGGACCTCGTGCGTCGCCCTCGAGAATCAACTGCTGCTTGGCCTGCGCGAAACGCACACGTTGAGCTAGCGCCGTGAAAGTTGATCCCTCGACCACGGCGTTGCCCGAGGCAATCAGCTCGGCGTCGCGCCCGGCGTCGTTTGGCGGGCCCTGGGCCACGGTCAATTCCAGGCATTCCAAGCGCATCGCTTGCGGTCCCAAGTCGATCGGATCGGCGTCGAGTTCGATGCGGCTCTCCCAGTGCTCAACGGGTCCGTAAATCGATCGCACATCGCCCCGCAATGTTAGTTCGCCCAAGTTCAGGTTTCCAATCAGGCCGTGCTGGAAGCGCACGCCCAGAAAGCGCAAGCCTGGGCCGTCGACGGACACGCCGGGCACGGCGGGCGCCAGCCCCGCCAGGCCGGTCTGCCCGAAACCGGGCAAGCCGCTGCCCGTTGCCGTGCCGCGCCGCACGGTTTGCAGTTCACCGGGCCCTTGGCCCAGGATCGCGCCGGTAGCATGATTCACGGTCAGGTCGCCCCGTAGGCGAAATCGTTCGTCGCTGACGATGCCGGTCTCGTCGCGCGTGACGCGGTCGAGTTCCACGCCTTGCCGGCAGACGATGGAATCGACCTCGGGTCGGGGGCCAGCCTGGGCTTGCGAGAAATCGATCCGCCCGGCCAGCCGCACTTCCATCAGGTCGGTGGCCAGTGCCTGGTCGGCCAGCCGCGAGTGTACTTGGCGTTGGAAGCGGGCCAGGGTGCCGTCGAAATCCAAGCGGCCAGCCCAGCGCACTTCCAGCAGCTCGTCGCTGCCCACGGCGGGCGCGGGGCCAGACGCCGTGGGGATGGCGTTGCCAGACCGCAGAGCACCGGCGGCCACGGGCAACTTGAGCAGGCCCGCGCCGGCCGCTTGTAGTTCATTGCGCGCGCGGTCGA
>CAYSXM010000676.1:0-3073 GCA_964434905.1 uncultured Pirellulales bacterium
TCGATCGACGGCGTGAATTTCCAGCAGATTACCGAACAAGGGATGGGCCTGGGCGATCCCAACGTGACGGCCTTCCGGTCGCTGTTGGCGTTCAAGGATAAGTTGTTCATGACGCCCGCGGGTTCGCGTGGCGGCGACCCCAACGTTTCGTATTTCGCCTCGATTCTGTGCACCGACGATCCACTGGGGGGGCGCTGGGAACGGACCAACGTCCCTTCGTTTGGCGAGGCGACGAACTACGGCATTTACGATATGTGCGCCGCCGGAGATTGGCTGTACGCGGGCACGATGAACATTCGCGAGGGGTGCCAGTTGTGGAAGACGCGGGCCGAGGGGCGACCCCCGTTCGCCTGGCACAAGGTGTTTGATCGGGGCGCCGACCGGGGCGTGCTGAACCAAGGGGTGGTTTGCATCACGGCCTTTGGCGACGACGTGTACCTGGGCACCGGCATTCAGAACGGCGGGTTCGACCGGGTGAACAACATCGGCCCCGATGCCGCGGAAGTGATTTGTGTGCACCCCGACGATTCGTGGGATCTGGTCGTCGGCGATCCGCGGATCGCGCGCAGTGGGTTGAAGATTCCGACCAGCGGTTACACGGCCGGGTTTGGCAACGTGTTTGCCGGCTATATGTGGCGCATCTGCGCGCACGACGGCGCGCTATACGTTGGTACCTACGACGGCACCTCGATGTTCCGGTTCGCGCAGCTCGACGAGCGCGCGCGGCGCATTTTCGACCCCGCCACGTTGGAGCAATTCGTGCGCTTTCGGGGCGGGTGCGAGCTGTGGCGCACCACCGACGGACGGAACTGGGCGCCCGTTACGCGCAATGGTTTTGGCAACCCCAACAACTGGGGCATTCGCACGTTACTTTCGTCTCCGGTGGGGCTGTTCGTGGGCACGGCCAATCCGTTTGGTCCCCAGGTGGCAGTGCGCGGTGCGGGGGGCTGGCATTACGAAGACAATCCACAGGGGGGAATTGAGGTCTGGCTAGGATCGCCCGAGCAGGCCGGGCCGCGCGACGCGCCCCGGGGCCAATCGCGCCAGGCTGAACCGCTGTGGTTGCACGAGGACCAGGTTTCCATCGAAGAGCGCGTGCTTGCGCTGCCCGAGTTGCCTACCGCTGGGCCTGCCGATGCCGAGCCATGCGCGCCAGGCGATTCGCTGTTGGACGAACTGTGGGATGCGGTGTTGCCGGCGTCGGCCGGGGATAGCCGCGGGCGCCGGCACGTGCTGGCCGAGCGCGCGGCGCGGGAAGACGCAGCCTTTCGCGCTGGCCCTGTTGGTCGGTTGGCCGAAGTGGACCCCTCCCAGGCGCTGGCCACCGACGCGGTCGAGGAAGCGATCGACGCCTACTTCGTGGGAACCCCGCTGCGCGCGGTGGGCTTTTGGCGCGAACCATCGTGGTCGCCGGCCGAGGCGTGTCGGGCCTTGATCCATGATCTGTTGGCGATGGCGCCAGCCGAAACGTGGCAGGCCGAAACGGTCGAAGTGTTGGCCTTGGGTCCGGGCTCTGGGGCGGTGGCCGACGAAGTGCGTCGGCAACGGCCGCACGCGCGCACGCACGCCGTTTTGCAACCGAGCGCGGCGCCCGCCGATCGTTTCGATCTGGCGATTTGGGTGGAAGGCCCCAGCCGGGGCGACCAACTGAGTAGCGATTTGGCCTTGGCCTGGCGCGCCCTGCGTCCCGGGGGTTGGCTCGTGGCGGCCGACTTGTTGGGTGCGGCACGCGAGGGCCTGACGCGGCCCGGCGCGTTCTCTTCGTCGGCGCTGGCCGCGGAAGGCTATTACCTGACTCAACTGCCGGCGTACCAAGACGTTTGGCAACGCGGGGGTTGGCAGCAGGTGCGGGTGGCCGACGCCACGCACCATGGCTGGCTGCGGTTTTGCCAGCACAACCGGCAATATTTCGTGACCCGGCTGTTGTTCCAGCATTACGATCGCGCCCTGTTAGAGCGGCTGTTGGCCCAACTGCCAGGGGGCGACCGGTTGGTGGCGGCGTATGTCGTGGCAACGGGTCAGAAGCCGGCACCTGACGAACCGGCGGGCCTTGCCGCAGATGGCTCCCAGGGGCCGCTTGCCGAGGGCGGTGGACCGCCGATTGAGGTCGTCTAATGGTGCAAAAACCAATTCAGGTGGTGGCGAGCGGTTCTCGCGATGCAGCCTGGGCACCAGTTGGCGGTTGATCGTTGGACCGCGGAGAGTTGTCGTTGATAATCAAGATCGGCGGCAACTCGCACTTGGCATCGTCGGGAAGTTTGTTGAGGAAGTTGAGCGTCAGCAGGCCAAAATTGAACGCGAACTCCGTGGCAAACTTTCCGACTCCGGTAGCGATGGTCGCATCGGTTGAGGCAACTTCGACTAGCTGCCTGAGCAATTGACCCAAGCATGACCAGTGATACTTGATCTGCTCGACCAGGCGCCGCTCACCATCGCCGACGACGAGCGTCAAATCCAGGCCCATGGCCCGGAGATAGTCCCTCAGGTCGCCCAAGCGCAGATCGTCGTCCGATCCCGATTCAAGCTTAGATACGCGGCTCTGGGTGCAGGAAAGTTTTTGGGCAATATCGCTTTGCGATAGTGATTTGGCTGCCCGAATAGCGAGGAGTTCCTTAATGACGTGCCGGCTGGCCAAGCGCTGTTCCAAGTCCGACGCGATCGAGTCCGATCCGGTCGCTTGCGCGTCGCTCAGATGCCTGGCCAATTCGGAGACGTTATTAAATCGACGCTGTTTGGTCATGGGGTCTGCTGATTTCTAATCGAAGTGACATGCTGCGTGGAGGCCTTGATGTCGGCTGCTTGTGACCCCTTGTCGCCAATGGTCAAGAGGTGAATGACGCACCGCGATTCGTCTGGAAAGATATACAGCCGACTCTGCGCGAGCGCCTTCCCGCCCCCTTTTTGGTCGATGGCAATAACCCCTTTCGGCTCGGCGTGCAGGAAGCCGAAGTAGGTGTTCCCAACCCTCGCTCCGTTCCGCAACGCCCGCTGATAGGTATCCAGATTGTCGAGCATTGCAATCAGCTCGCGGCGATGCTTCTTCTCGAACCGCAGAAATCGCCTTTTGTAATCC
>CAYSXM010000677.1:0-3069 GCA_964434905.1 uncultured Pirellulales bacterium
TGGGGGGTGGGGCCGGCGCTGGTTCGGCGCCGGCGAACAACGCGAAGAAGGCCGGCGCCAGCACGGTGCGCACCACGAAGGTATCGAGCAAGATTCCCAACGTCAGGGCGAACCCCAAGGCGACAATGCCGCGCAGCGTTCCGGTGGTCATCGAAACGAACGAGCCTGCCATGATCACGCCGCAACTGGTAATGATGCCGCCGGTAAGCACCACAGCCCGGCGCAATCCCTCGCGGCGGCCGTGGTGGGCTTGCTCTTCCAGAATGCGGGTAGCCAGGAAAATGTTGTAGTCCTCGCCGACCGCGACCAAGATCACGAACAAGAACAACGGCACTTTCCAATCGAGCCCGGCAAAGCCGGGGCCATAAAGCTGGAAACACAACAGCTCGGTGGCGCCGATGGTGACATAGTAGCTGAACAATACGGAGAAAATCAGGTACAGGCAGACCAGCGGCCGTCGCAGCACCAGCAGCAGCACGACAAACACCGCGCCGGCCACGAACCGCTGGATGCGGCGCTGGTCGCTTTCGGTCACGGTTTGCAGGTCGCGGTTGCCGGCGGTGGTACCGGCGTAGAAGAATTCGGCGCCGTGCCATTCGCCGCGAGGGTCCGCCGCGAGTTGGGCCAGTTGCGCATCGATACGATCGAGCACCGCCACGCTGCCGGGCGAAAAAGGATCGCGATCGAAGATCACTTCCAGCCGGGTCACTTGCCCCACGTAGCCGGGTGCCTGGCTCAGATAATTCGTGCGAGCCTGGTGATGCTTGCGCGCGGCGGCCTTGCGAATTTTGAGCGGGTTGACATAGGGCCGGTCGCCCAGCGGTTCGGTCAGGCTGCGCACCACGGCCACCCCTTCGATCTCGGTCAAGGTGCGTGTCAGTTGAGAAATGCGCAGTTCGCCAGCGTGGCTGCTCAAGTCACCACGCGGATCGCGAACCACGATGGACAACGGCCCCAAGTCTCCCGGGCCAAAATACCTTTGTAATAGCCGGGTGCCCACGATCGACGGCCGGCGAGTATCCAGATCGCTCAGCAGATCGTAAGAGATTTTCACATCCCAGCCGGCCACGGCGAAGGGGGTGAGCAGCGACAGCGCGCCGAGCAGAATCCAGGCGGGGTGCGCCACGATCTGCTCGGCGGTCCATTGCCAGAACCGCGTGAAATAATCGCGTTGCACCAGCGCAGCCCAGCCGCGGGCTCGATCGTCGGCGTCGGCAGAGTTGCCATCGCGCCGCGGGGCCAGCCCAAACGGCCAGAAGGTGAGCGGCCCCAAAGCACGCAGCAGCGCGGGCGAGAGCGTGAGGCAAGCCAAGAGCGTGATCGACAGGCATACAGCGATCACTGGTCCGCTATAGCGGTACTTGCCGAAATCGGCAAACACCATCATGGCCAGACCCACGATCACGGTCAGTGCGCTGCCGAGCAAGGCCTCGGAAACTCGATCCAGGGCCACCACGGTCGCCTGGGCGCGCTCCAAACCGCGTTCCAATTCCTCGCGATAGCGGGCGATGAGAAACAGGCAGTAGTCGGTGCCGGCGCCGAACAAAATGACGATCACGAAAATGCGAGTGGTCTTGAAGATCTTGAAGTCGAGCCACGACCACTGCGTGGCCGCGGCCACGACGTCCATCGCCACGCTGGTGGAAAGCACCATGGTCACCAACGGCACCGCGGCCAGCAACGGCGCGCGATAGACCAGCAACAAGATCACCACCACCAGGCCCACGGTCCAGGTTTCGATACTGCGGATGCTTTCCTCGGCGGCGGTCAAGGCATCGCCACCAATGGCGGCCGACCCGGTGACCCCCAGCTCGAGCCCCGGGGGAAAGCCCGGCCTGCCGCGTGCTGCCTCGAGCAAGGCCGTGGCCCGCGCAAGCACACGAATGTTGTCCGTGGCCATGAACTCGTTGGAAAGCTCGACCACCACCAGCGTGGCTTGCCCATGCCCCGGCCGCGCCCGGCTGGTGAGTTTCTTGCCTAGCAGCGGGTCGCGCCGCGTTACCACGCGCACGATGGGTAGATCGCGTAGCTCGGCCACGTGATGCGCCAGTTCGTCAATGGCGCGCAGATCGGCGCTGTCGAGGGGGCGGTCGCCGCGCGCCGCCAAGAGCACCATCTGGCTCTTGGCCTGGCCCGCCGGAAATGCCTGGGCCAACAGCTTCTCGGCGCGGACACTGGTCATCTGCGACGGCAAATAGGCCAGGTCACCATCGAACGTGACGTCGTCCCAGCGCGGAGCGGCCACATGCGCCACCACGGCCGTGGCCACCCAGCCGGCGATTACCAACCACCACCAACGAGCGATGAATTTGCCAAGCGTTTGGAACATGCCGCCTCGTGCAGGGGGATACACCAACACACCGCGGGAACCGGCTGACCGACCGAAAGTTACTGTCGGGACAAAAACTTACTGTCGAGACAACCGGTCAAGGAACATTTTCGCCAGCCGCTAGTGGTCGCGTCGCCCGCGACGGGCGCGGCTAGCACTTGGTGCGTCGCGCGGGGCGAAGCACGCGGGGGGGAAAATCGGGGGACCTGTAGTGTAGTCCGTGGCCGGGATCGAAGATATTGGCCCGCGGCCTGCGGCGGCCGGCGGCCTCGGGCCGGGTCGCCCGACCGTGCAGAGGCGCAGTGGCCCGTCGCGGCTCGTCAAGCGCCAAGTGCTGTGCTACGATCACGTTCCGCTGCCGGCGCGGGGGCTTGGTCTCCTGGCTGGTCGAGCAGGTTGCGTGGCCAGGGCTGGGCCTTTTCGACCTGGAAACCTGAGCCTTGTTGTTTTTCCTTCCAGTGCGGACACATCATGTCTTTCGATACCTATGCCCCCTGTCCGGCAGGTTGCAATAAGAAGATCAAGTTCTGTTGCCCCGACCTGGTGATCGAGCTGGAAAAAGTACAGCGCATGGTCGAAGGGGACCAGCGTCTGGCCTGTCTCGAGTACCTGCACAAAATCGAGCCCAAGTTCCCGGGGCGCGCGTGCCTGATGACCACGCGAGCCATGCTGGAAGAAAGCCTGGGCCAATCGGCAGGCGCGGCGGCCACGCTCGACGAAGTGCTGCGCCTGCATCCCAC
>CAYSXM010000678.1:0-3067 GCA_964434905.1 uncultured Pirellulales bacterium
CAGCGCCAGCGCCAGCGAAATTTTCGCCGGCGCGATTCGCGACCATCGCCGAGGTACCATCGTGGGGGCACGGAGCTACGGCAAGGGTTCCGTGCAGGGCATCTTTCCCTTGAACTTCGCGGGCGCCGGTATCCGGCTGACGACGGCCAAGTTCTTCTCGCCGCTGGGCCATCCCTATTCCAAGATCGGGGTCGAACCCGACGTGAACGTTCACCGCGTCGCACGCCCGGTCATGGTCTCGGCCACACCAGATCTGGCCACCACACTGGGCAAACCAGACGACCCGGCCCTGGACCAGGCCATTCAGGTCGCACGTGGGTATACTGCGCGGCGCTAGCAGCCGGTTGAAGAATTCGACGCACCTGCTACCGGCTGAATCATCCATTCTGCCGAGACCGCATGTTAAGCACGCATGTACCTGACATGCGAAACCTTCTTGGCCCTTGGCGCGCCCCCCGCCTGTTCATTTGGTACGTGGGGCGGGAATGCAAAACACTCGTCCCCTAATTAGCAGCCCTGTGCTGGCGCATTTCTTCGCCTGGGGCGAATTCGGCGAGAAAGAAACTCTGCCGCTGGATACCCAAATGAATTGCTTGTTCAGGGCGTTCAACCGGGGTGCGCAATCGCGAAGCCAAGACTGAAGCGCCCGGAGTTTGGCAAGCACCTGGTTGACCGCGCGTTCATTGCCAGGGTGAATCTCGACCCAATAGACCAGATCGGATTCACCCGGTTGGCACACGGCAATGCCGTAATCCCAGCGTTTGGTTTCAGGAAACCAGGCGCGCAGTGCGGCGTCGAGATTGTGGCCTCGACCGCGGCGCGGAATTGCACGGACGACTTGGCCATCGGAAGTTGCCCTATTGGTTTCCGACGGCATGGGCCACGGCGGCGTTGGCACGCCCGCTGAACTCCAGCAGCCCACCCCAGCCAGCGTCGCCGTTCAGTTCAGCGTCTGGGTCGAGCTCCGAGATGTCCTGCGTGCCGCCGGTCCCGGGATCGAAGTAATGGACTTTGAAGGACTTCTTTTTGATCTTCTCGATCACCGCTTGAAGACTCTGCTCGTGCGGCGCGCCGAACATGTCGAGGTAATCGTTGCATTGGGCGCCTTGATCGTTGAGATTTTGCAGGGCCCAGACCAACTCTAGCACCTGCGGGGAGTGGGTAGACAAACAAACTTTGTAACCACGCCCCAGCAGATCGAGGACCATCGACAGCACCAGCGCGATGGCACGTGGGTGGAGCCCCATTTCGGGTTCTTCGATGACCGACCACCGGACGTTGCCACGACATGCCGTTGCGCTGGGCGGCAAGAGCCAATACAGGCCAAGCAACAGGGGAACAAATTCGCGTTGTCCGGCCGACCAGACCATGAACGGCAGCGATTCACTGGTTTCCTTGCCGCCGCTCGCTTGAAGTACGAGGCGTTTTTGCGAACGGATTTTGTCGACAGATAGCTTGAAACCGCGGAAGACTTGCTGCTCGAGCAGTTCACGGAACTCTTTTTTTAGACGCCCTTTTTGTGGAAACAGTTTGTCGCTGGAATTGAACTCACGCGCGACGAGACCCCGCAGCCTTTCGCTGAACTCTCGTACTGCAAAGGGGTCGCCGGGCGAGTAGTCGGTAAACGGGCGTGGCCAACCGTCGCGCATGGTCAGCACGCGCTGCGCGGGAATCAGAAACAAGGATTCCTCTTTGGATTTTTGCTTGCGCGCGATCTTCGACGGCAGGTCGATCTGTATACCCTTCCACCACACCTCGCTGTTCCTGTTGCTCCACAACGACCGCATCCCCTCGCCAAAATAGGCGTCGAAGAACTCCGGCAGCTTGCCTTCCCAGTCGATGCCATAACGAGCCATTTCGGCTTGCACGGAACCCAAGTCAACCATGAGCTTGAGAAACTGTAGCGCGATGCTCTTGCCCGTCGCCTGGGGGCCGACCAATACGGTCAGATCGCCGAAACAAATGTCCGCTTCGCAAATCTGACCAACGTTGACCAGTTTTAGGTGCATGGCAGGTCCTGGAACTCGGCACGGCAGCGGTAGCTGTCCGTGCTACGGAACGTTCTAGCAGTTCGTCGATTTCTTCAACGCGCGGCTAGCAGATGCCTATTCTACCATGCACGCTGGGCAAACTAGACGACCCGGCCCGGGAGCAGGCCACGCAAGTGCCCGGCGGCCATACTGCGCGGCGCATTGGGGGCCAAGCGGGGGTGTGCTGCGAACGGGTGTTGGTTTCACTACCGGCCAGCACAGCCGCGACAGTATAGAATGAAGAGCCGAACGTCCCCGGTTCATTGTCCCTGCCATGGTCGCCAGCCTATGAAACGCACTTACGCTGTAGCGTGGTTGTTTCTGGGGTTCTGGCTGTCGCAGCCGGCTAGGGGCGCCGAACCCGCGGCGTTCCCCCCGGCAACCGCCGAGCAAATTCATCGAACGGTCGATCGATCGATTGGATACTTGCAAACGGAAAGCAACGCCTGGCTGAGCACCCGCAAGTGCGCCGCTTGCCATCACGCGCCGCTGCCGCTGTGGGCACTCGGCGAAGCCCGGCGCCAGGGATACGCCATCGACGAGAAGTTTCTGGTCGATACCGTGGAGTCGTTGCTGGGCAGTAAGGAAAAGCTGCTGGCCTCGAGGATTTTTCCCAATCCGGCCGATCCACCCGACCCGCGGCCACAGGGCCGGGGACTGAACATGGGCCTGCCGCTACTGGCAGTTGCCGCACGGTCGTTGCCGACGCTGGAAGCAGGCCAACAGCAGAGCCTGCAACTGATTGCGGAAGAGATCATCAACAAACAGCAACCCGACGGCTCTTGGGAGTTCTTCGGCACGCTCCGACGACCGCCGATCAACGAGAGCCAGACCACCGACACCGCCTGGATCATCCTGGCGCTGGCGGGGGAAGTGGGGCCCGACGCGCCGGAATCGCAGCGCGTGGCGCTCTCGAAAGCCGTCGCGTGGCTCGACGCCGCGCCCAGTTCCGACCTGCATCAAGACAAAATCCTCAAGGTGCTGCTGGGAACGCGCGATGGCCAGCCTCGCGAGAAGCTGCAAACCACGCTCGACGA
>CAYSXM010000679.1:0-3067 GCA_964434905.1 uncultured Pirellulales bacterium
AGCGCGCCTCAAACAGCGTTGGAGGTGGCCCCGGCCAACACGGCGGCCGCGCCTGCCTGGACCGAAGCACAAGCCCAAGCACGCCTGCACGATTGGTCGGCAGAGGCCGCCGTGGCGCGGTTGGAGATCGACCTCAAAGGCAAAGTCCGTGCGGCGACCGTGACCAGCGACGGCGCATTTCCCGTTACCGTGGAGCAAGTTGTCGGGCGCGACTGGAGCGACGTGCGAGACGAATTGCCCAAGGCTTGGGGCGCCGGAAGCGTCGTACAACTGGACAAGACCGGTTGCTATGTCGATCGCGTCTGGTGTTGGATGATGCAGGCCGGCGAACACCAGGTGCGCACCATCCAGGTTCCGCGGTTCAATGCGCAAGGCCAGTTCGCCGGATGGCTGGTGTTGGCGGCTGGCGTCAGGCTGGGGCCCGAATGGACACGCCGAGCACTGGCCCAGTCGTTATCGGCCCTGCGCGATTGGACTCGCGGCACACCCCCCGCGCGCCTCGAACTCGACTCCGCCGGCGTAATAACCGAGGCCGAGGGCGATGGCCACGCGTTGACGGGCGAAGTCGTCGCCAAATGGCGGGGTCGCGGACGCATCGAACTTCTCGATTTGTTGGCACAGCAGTTCGGCGACGAACGAAACCGCCAGATCGTCCAACAAGTGGGGTTCCGTCAATACACCAGCGAGTATCGGGGCGCCGCGGGGTTGCACTTCGTGCGCGCTGTGGAAGCGCCGCGGTTCGACGCCCAGGGGCAGACGGCCGGAACCGAAATCTGGATCGCCACCCGGGCCGTGCGTCCCAACCAGCAATCGCTGTCGCGGGAACAAGCTCGGGCTTGGCTCGACGATTGGTCGCCAAGTGCGGCGCGGCTGGTGGTGTGTACCGATCTCGATCAACAAATTCGCTGGGTAGAACAATGGGACGAAGCGTTGCTGCCTGGTGAAGCATCCCCATTGGTCGGCAGGTCGTTCGCCGATCTGGCCACACTGTTCGCGCGCCGGTTGGGGCGGCCAACCCAAGCGGAATCGGGACGGGAAATCGATCGGGAAGACCACCTGCTTACCTACGAGGGTCCAGGCATCGCCTACCGAGTGCGTGCGATCCTCTCCCCGCGATTCGAGCGCGAAGTCTGCCAGGGGTGGGTCGTGCAAATCGCCGTTCATGCCTTGCGACCCGGCGACGAGCCGGCGCGCCGTGAACCCGCCACGGAAAGATTGGCCGCGTGGGCCGTCGGGGCGCCCCGGTTTACTTGGAACACGCCGGCGTCGCGGCAGGCCGATCGCGTGGCGGGCGAACCAGCCAGGCTTTCGCCCGAACTGGCCGAATTGGGCCAGGTTGCCAGCGACGAGGTCTTACCTCGGTTATGCGTGACACACGGGCCGGCCAGGCTGGTATCCGAAGTGCGCCGGGCGGACTGCCACGACCGTACCTGGGAGTTTTTGGGTGAAGAGGGGCCGGTCTACCTCCGCCAGATTTCTTGGCCCCATCAGGCTGCCGACGGACGTCTCGAGGGACAAGGCGCCGCAGCCGTGGTGGTGGTGGCACGCGACGAACCGAGAAGTGGCCCAGAAGATGCCAGCACCAGTGCTCCCATGTGTTCGGTAACTGCGGGCAGCGCGCTGGCAATCGACTGTGGTCGACACTGGAACATCGAGCAGCTCGATCTGCCGGCGGGGCCGTTGTCGCTCGATTCACAATGTGCCGTGCCCGAACAGTTGGCCGAGTTGGAGGCGATCTGGCAAGCCCGACTTGGCCCGGCGATCGTGCTGGAAGATGGCCAAAACCGCGCGCAGCGAGACCGACTGTGGGAGTTTCGACGGACCGCTGATCTGATCCGTGTGCGATGGCTGTCGTGGCCACGCTACGACGAACAGGGCCGCTGGCTCGGTTGGGCCGTGCGCGGGCGTGTGCGCACAATCGACGCCACCGCGGCACGCGCGCAACAGCTCGAGGTAGCGTCACGCCTGGCCGGTGAGGCTATCGGCCGACCCAGCATGCAGGTGTGGAGCGACCCGGACGGTTGGGTGCAACAGGTAGAGACCAACACAAACGACCAGTTTTTGGGCATCGTGCCAGCCAAGTACCGAGGTTGGCAACGCGACGAAATCGGACGGGCACTGTCCGGCCGACTGGGCGCGCCAAGGGTGTATCACGAAGAGAAGGTGGATGAAATCGAGGACCGCACGCTGGAGTATTGCGGCCCCGAAGGTCCGGTGTTTGTGCATGTGGTCGAGACGCCGTGGTTCGACGACGCTGGTCATTTTCGCGGCCGGCATACCACGGCCGTGGCCGATCTACTGGCCTCTGACCCAGAGCGCCTTACCGACGCCGAGTCGTTGGCTTGGCTGGCCACCTGGGCTCCGGCCGGGCAACACGCCCTGGTGCTGTCGGACCAACACGGCAAGATCGTGTCGGTCGAGCCGCCCGCTAACGGGGTTTGGGGACGTTATCCCGCCGACGTGGCGGAACGCTGGACCAACGACTTCTTGGAAATCTGGGAAGCCAGCTTTGGCCCGGCCAGGCAAATCTGGGTGGATCATTCGCGACGTTATGTCGATCGGGTATGGGAACTTGCGGGCGAGGATGGGCCGCGCTGGATACGCGCCGTGCAGTATCCGCGGTACGACGCAGAAAATGTCTGGCAAGGCTGGAGTTGGCGCATCGGCCTGTGGCAGTTCACCCCCGAAGCGACCGACGAGGCCTGGCAGCGGGCCAGCGAAGACAGCCGCCATTGGTCGGCCCAAGCACTCGACGGCCAGTGGACGCTGCTTGCGGGAGAAAACTCGGCACAGGCCACGGGCGAAGTGTGGGAGCTGCTGTTTTCAGAGCAGGGGTCCACGGCGAAAACTTCGCCACGGGCCAAGCGAACACCTCCTTCCACCAGGCGTTTGCCAACGGGGCGGCCCAGCGAGCGCCTGGCCGAGTGGTTCGCGGCAGCGCTGGGTGCCACGCCGCGCGAAACGGGGGCCTGGTTCAACGGAGGGCTGGTACACCGCACCTGGGAACTGCTCACCGCGCGTGGACCGGTGTACGTGCGAACTTCGTGGGGGCCGGGAACCGATGCGG
>CAYSXM010000680.1:0-3063 GCA_964434905.1 uncultured Pirellulales bacterium
GCGTCGTCGTCACTGGAAATGCCGCCGGTTGCCGTGGCGGTGGGCGTGAAGAACCGCACACCTACCGCGCCCAGCGCTGACAGGCCTCCGGTCGCGGTAAAGCGGCCACCGAGGATCGCGGCCAGGTCGTTTTGTGCTCGCAACAGGGCC
The DNA here is from genome assembly GCA_964434905.1 of uncultured Pirellulales bacterium. Classification (GTDB taxonomy): domain Bacteria; phylum Planctomycetota; class Planctomycetia; order Pirellulales; family CAYNRE01; genus CAYSXM01. The sequence goes on from CAYSXM010000680.1 coordinate 151, forward strand.
GAGTTGCCCGCCAGCACGCCCTTGGCAATCTCCTTGCGGCTGGTCAGATCGCGAAACTTGCTTTGGATCGCGTTGTATCGATCGACCACATCCTTGATGGTCGCCGACAGCCCGTTTTGCGTGCGACTGACGGTGACGTTGATCGCGGTCAGGCTGGTCGATTTCACTTGCAGCGAAACGCCTGCCAGCACATTGGTAAAGGTATCGGTGCTGCTGGATACCAGGGTGCCGCCGGTCTGTCCGTCGACATCGCCCACGGCGACCAGCGCGTCTTGAGCTCGAACCGTTTCTTGAAAATCGAGCCCTAAGCCCGATGCGTCGAACAGCAACTCGCCCGCCTTGCCGGTGTGCAAGCTGGTGATGGTCAGCCGAAACGGCTTGACGGCAGACCCGTCGTTGATGACCGAAAACGAGGCCCCGGCTCCGAGCGCGTTCAGTCCGGCGGCCAGGTCGTCGAGCGTGTCGCCGGCGGTAACTTGGAACCGTAGCGTGGTCGAGCCATTGATGGCCGACCGGGGAGTGCCGTCGACGTCGATCGTGGTAGCGTCTTTCAAAAGGCCCAAGGCCCTGGCCGACCCGCTGGGCCCGTCCACCACGCGCAGCGCTTCGGTGCCGGTCGTGGTGTCGTAAACCAGCAGGCCGTCTCCCGCGTCGTTGAGCCGTGCCTTGACGCCGAACCCCGCGCCATTGATGTCGCGCAACAGTTCTCCGAGCGTGTCACTATTCTCGGCGCCGACGCTAAACGACCGGCTAACACCCTGGCGGTTGACGATCGTAAAGCTGCCCTTGGGCACGCCGCCGCCGCCATTGAGGGCGGCCAGCTTGGAGTTCTCGTTCAGAACGGCCCGGTCGAGCGATCCGGAGTTGTGGCTGGTGGTAGCGGCATCGACCGCCAGACCCAGTTTTGCGGACGTGCCCGTAGCGTCGCCATCGCCGACGATCAGGTTACTGGACGTGGCGCCCGTTGCATCGGAGAGCAGTAGGCCGTTGCGTGCCGGATTAACCCGCGCTGAAACACCGAGCCCTGCGGCCTGGATCGAATCGACCACTTCGGCCAGTGTTTCTGCGCCGCTGAGATCGACCGTTGCCGAGGCACCACTGCGGTCGGTGATCGACAACAGCCCCAAGGTGCCGGTGCCGCTTCCCCCGTGGAGCGATGAGAGCAACGTCGACCCTAGAGCCGACAAGATGCGCCGCCCCGAGAGATCACCGGCCGAGGCCGTGTCCAACAGCCCTAGCCCTGCCGCGACTTTCGAATCGTTGAGTTGCGTTACGGCCAGCGTGCCGCCGTTGTCGATTGAAAGGTCGGCCAACTCAATACGCTTGCCGTCACTGGCAATGCGTGCCACAAGCTTTCCAGGCGCTGCCTCGTTCAGCGTGGCAAGAAGTTCACCGAGCGTGTGCTCTTGACGGGCCGTAATCACCTCACCACCAGCGGTGGTGGCGCCGTCGGCGACGACCACGGTACCCGTCCCGTTCGAACCGATGTCGGTTCCGACGGCGGCCGTGAAATGGGCCGAAAAGGCGCTATTGGCTTGCAACGCCGCTACAACCTGGTTGGCGGACGATGCGCCATCAGCGATTTGCACGAGGATGGTCTTGGCATTCTCGTCGACGGCTACGATCTCTTGCCCGGCGCCCGCAGCGCCGCCGGCAAACTGCAGGTGGTAACCGTCGAAAGCAGGACTGCTGGTCAGGGCCGTAATTTTCAATCGCGAGTTGGCCCCGTTGGTGCCCGCCGTGGTGGCACCCGATCGCGGGCCGTCGAGGGTCACTCCATCGGCTGTTAGCACGATGTCGGTGCCCTTGTTGCCCGCGGTCAACGTGGCTTTGAACAACTTGGTGGCCGACGAATTCTTGCGCAGCGCGGTCAAGATGTCGTTGGCCGTGGTCTTGCCCTGGTCGATCTGAAAGGTCAAGGTCTTGGCTTGTGCGTCGTAGGCCGCTGTTTCGCCGCCGCGCACCACCTGATCGTTGTTCGTAAAACGCACCTGCACGCCCACCAGTTCTGGCCGTGCGGCAATCGCGCTGAAGGTCAGCCGTGCCTGGGGGCGATTTTCCGGGTCGGTGCTCGCCGCGATCAAGGACGGCGACGTTCCAACCCGCTGGAAGTCAACCTGGGTGGTGGTCCCATCGCGCAGCGAAATGGACAGGTCGTCAGAGAACTCGTCGAACACCAGGCCCAATCCGTCGTTGAGCTGGTCCAGGCCCAGGTCATTGAACAATTGCGAAACCCGGTTGCCATCGACACTGCTGGTAGCCGCACTGATGCCGCCCAGCCCCAGTCCGGCCGCGGTCGTGCCACCGGCCACCTCGTCGACGCGCAGATTGCTGGCCACGGAACCACTGGTGTCGACCAGGCGGAAGTGATCGTCGTGCAATTCCGCCTGCACGGCCAAACCCGAGGCATCGTTAATGGCCCGGACCACGTCGTCGGTGGTGCGCGCAAAGCGCAGATCGATTTCCGCCGAGGCACCGCTCCGATCGGTAATGCGGATCTTGCCACGCGGCACGCCCGCCCCCGAGTTCAGCAGGTCCAGGCTGGTGTCGCTGTCGACAAATCCGCCGAAGCGAAACGACACTTCGCCCGAGCCCAACGGCGCCGCGCGATTGGCCACGCCCGACGACAACAACCGCTGGGCCTGTGCAACGCGCACAGGGGTAAAATTGTACGAGCCCAGTTCGGGCGTCCCCTTGACGCTGACGCCCAACACGTCGGCATTTGCGCTGACCGCGGTGCGCTGGTCGAACAGGGTCGAAACAGAAAGCTTGCGAACGGCCAATTGCAGGCCGATCAATTGGGTGGCCAGGCCCGACAACGCCAACTGCTGCTGGTCGCGCCGTTTGTTCAATTCGACAAGCTGGTCGCGCGGCCGCGCCTGCAGCTTGACCAATTGGTCCACAGTCCCGGCT
>CAYSXM010000681.1:0-3058 GCA_964434905.1 uncultured Pirellulales bacterium
TGAGTTAGGAGCGATTGCGGTATGACGCAAGAGACGCGACACGTTCGCCTCCGCATTAGCACGCTCATGAATACTTCGGGCTTAGTTGTGACGTGGCACCAGCGCCACGGCGCGGCACCAACCGGCACTCGCGGCGGCGATGTTGACCGGCAAGCAACTAACGTGGAAGCCGTGTGCCCGGGGAATTCGGTCGAGGTTGGCCAGTTTCTCAATCTGACAATATTCGCGATCGATGCCAGCAAAATGCGCCGGCCAGATGTGGCGCCCGTCGCCGGTGCGCTGAAAGTCTGCCACCATCGAGGCGAACGGTCGGTCGAGGGTATAGGCATCGATGCCGATCACCTTCACCCCTTGGTCGACTAACCACAACACTTCGTCTCGACCGAGTCCTGGTTGGGCGAAGTATTCCGGCGTGTGCCGGCGCGCATCGGCACCAGTCCACAGCAGCACGATATCAAGTGGGTTCAGTACGTGTTCGGCGAGGTCCAAGGCTGCGCGGAGGTGATCGATCGAGATGCGATCGCCAACGGGCACCTGGCGGACATCGAGGCGAACCGCCGGCGCGAAGCACCAATCCAACGGTACCTGGTCGATGGTGCGTGCGGGACGACCTTCGGACAGGGCACCGTAATGATAGGGGGCGTCGACATGTGTGCCGGTGTGGGTAATGGCGGAAATGCGTTCGATCGCCCAGCCTTGGCCTTGGGAATAGACCAGGTCTTCCGGTTCCACACCGAAAAACTGGCGCATTTGGGCCAAGCCTTCGGCAGCGTGGGTCACGTACTCGATTTCGGCGGGCAGGGGTTCGCTGGCCGCGTGGTGTTCGAGCGGCACGCTGAGATCGATCAGCTCGTAATCGTCGAAGCGCACCGGAATCGCCCTCTTGGTCGCGATTGGCTACACGCTCGTCGAGCGGTGGAAGTGCACGTGGCGCCAGCAACCGTCGAGGCGTTGCCACACGCGGGTTTCCTCGCTGACCGCCGTGATCGGATCGCCACCTGGTTCTTGTCTCTGGGTGAGTCGGACGTAAGCGATTACGGCCAGATCGCCACACAGGCGCACACTGGGCGAAGACATGGTGGCGTTGCGGCGGGCTTCGCCACGTTCGCCATCGAAATAGAAGCGATGGAAATCCAGTCCGGCCACCAGGTGCCCACAGGCCTCGGGCTCGAAGGCGGTGATCGACGTGTCGCATAACTCGGCATAGGTATCCCAATCGCCGGCCACAATCGCATCGAGCAGCCGCTGATTCAATTCCAGCAATTCTAGTTCGCAGCCGTCGGTCATCGAAGATTCTCCCATGGAAAGCGGCATCCAGCGCACCGAAGTGATTTCATGATGATCGGCCACACTCGTGGCCGCGGGGGGACGGTCGCTGCGTCAGCCCGAATCGTCCAGATCGCCGGGGTTGGCCGGTTCGACCGCGGAAGGCATCGCCGGCAGCAGCCCCAGCCGAACAAGTTTCTCGCGGCATTCGTCACGTTCGCGGCAGCGTTTGAGTTCGGCCCACTGCGGATCTTGGACGGCCCAGAAGTCGGCCTCGGTGGCCGAGCGGCCAAACTCTGACATGCGCGTGGCGAGTCGATTGATCACCTCGACCTCGAGCCGTGTCAGGTGCAGGCCCTCGACGCGGTAATCTAGAAACGCTTCCCAGACGATGGGAAACAAAGGCCGCACAATCTGTTCACCAATGGTCTGTGCATATTGACGGATCTCCCACTGGGCGTGGGGATCCATCCGTAGCGACAAGAAATTCAGCAAATTGTGCAGATCGATTTTCCAGTAGGCCTCGGTATAAGTGGCCAGCGGCAGGTCCTTGCGGGCTTGTTCGCGCGCCACGCCTTGGGCAATGCGTTGTTCGTATAGCCGGCGGGCGGCGGCTTGAAACTCGCTTTCGGCGCGGCTTAGTTCCTTTCCGCTCGCTGGGTCAAGCAAGGCGCCGGAACCTTGCCGGTTGTTCTCGGCTTGCGAGCGCCACTGGTCGCTGGGGGTTCGCTGCGCGGCGTCGATGGCCAAGGAATAGCGTGTGCTGTATTCGTTGACGTTGGCCGTGCGATGGCGAATCCATTGTCGCCAGCAGTCCATCGGCACGCGCACCAATAACTTGATCTCCGCCATTTCGAAGGGAGTCGTGTGGCGGTGCCGCAACAGGTAGCGGATCAATCCCCGGTCATCGGAAACCCGTTTGGTGCCGACGCCGTAGCTAACGCGTGCCGCCTGGACCACCGAGCCGTCGTCGCCCATGCAGTCGACCAGGCACACAAACCCGTCGTCGAGAACGGAAAATTTGTGCCACCGCAACTGGTCCACGGTGGTGGCCCGGTCGGGCGCCGACGAGGCAGATGCTGAAGCTGAAGACATGGTCACGCGTGGGAAAGGGGGAGCCGCGAGTAGTGGTCGGACCGGCGACGGTCGAGGACCGGCCGGGGCGGTGAAACGGACCATTGTAGCGAGAGCGGGCCGACCCGTGCAGCGGGGTGCGTGAGGCCGCGTTAGTACGCGTCGATCAAAATCTGTTCCAGGTCGTCGACACTGGCGGGACGCGGGTTGACTCGCAGAATGCGCTGGATCGTGGCGGCCTTCTCGGCGAAACCGCGAAGTTGTTCCGGTTCCACATGCAGGTCGCGCAGCCGGGCCGGAATGCCAATGGTGCGTTTCAATCGATCCACCGCGGCAATGGCCTGCTCGGCGGCCGCTGCCTGGTCGAGCCCCGCGACGGGCTCGCCGAGCAGTTCGGCAACCCGGGCAAGTTCTGGCCGACGCACCGGCAGGTTGAATCGCATCACAAAAGGTAACAGCAACCCATTGCCGGCGCCGTGCGAGCAATGCACCGCGGCGCCAAGCGGATATTCCAGTGCATGCACGGCCGCCACGCCGACGTTGGAAAAGGCCAGACCGGCCAGCGTGGCGGCCAAGGCCATGCCCTCGCGTGCTGCCAGGTTGGTCGGTTCGCGCACCGCGGTTACCAAATGGCGACCCACCAGGGCAATCGCTCGTTCGGCCAGGCAGTCTCCCAAGGGATGGCGACCTTGATAGACGCTGGTTTCGTGGGCCGGAT
>CAYSXM010000682.1:0-3056 GCA_964434905.1 uncultured Pirellulales bacterium
TTCTGGAAGACGCTTTGACCGATCCCATGTCTCCCGGCGACTTGGTAGCCACATCGTTATGGCATCCCGGCCGGCAAGAGCACTTCGCCTTGGCCGGTGTTCTCGATGTCGACAATGACAGCCAGAGCGATCGGCAAGCGATACGCGATTTGATCGCGATGGCCGGGGGTGTGATTGACGCGGAGGTTGACGACCGCGGCAAGCGCACCGGAGAGTTGACCCTGAATACGCGCTACCTGATCCGAGGCAACGATCCCTCGGGCGACGCTTTCAAGCCGTTTTCCGAGATCTTGGTCGAGGCGGGCCAGTTTGGCGTTGAAGTCATTACGCTCGACAAGTTCCTGGATCACATCGGCTGGAATGACCCCCGCCGCGTGATTGACTATGCCAGTCAGCGCGGCGACGACTTCTTCGTGCCCCGCCGTTCGACTCCGCCGATCTCGGGCGGTACGACAACCGAGCTGTTCCGCAAGCGCACACCGCCCAAGGCCCGCTCGGGCAGTGCGTTCTAGCCAGCCCTTGGCTTGTGATCGGGGGACGCAGGAAGACCGTGCACCGGTGGCGATCTGTAGCGTCTGACCCCGGGCGTTGCGTGCTAAGAGTCCGCGCGCGGCGCGGAGTCGCGGTGGCTTGGAGATGAGCCGAATTGCGACCATAAACCGTCGGCGGCGTGCGACCACTCGTTCGGCACACCGCCCCCCGGCGCGCCGGTGGCCGGCACGCCTGGTCTGCCCTGTGTCGCGATCGAGTCGGCCCAACCGCCCGAGTTTCGCGGAGTCTGGCCCTGTGTGTCCTGGGCACTTTCGGCGCTGTGGGGCGCCGGTGCAGGGGGCTCGGCGAACAGTTGAACCGCGAGTCGATCGCAGCGCTCGCGCTCGCGGGCCAAACGGCCTCGCAAGCGCGTCGGATTGAAATATCGCGGATCGAGAAACACCGCCGCCGAAAACGCCAGACGTTCGGCGCGCGCCAACTTCCACAGGAACCACCGATCGCGCCAGTCGAGGGCATGCGCTTGACACAGCTCGTGGAACAACCGCCGCGGACCGTTCGAGCGACGGTTGGTTTCCTGCGATGCCAGAGCGCGTGACAGCCCCCACAACAACAGTCCCACCACACACGCCACGATGCCCAACTGCAACAGATCGTGAGCCTGAAAGCGATCGCGATCGGGGCGAAAGTTACTGCGCATGGCGTCGAATAGGTCGACGGCTAGCACAACCTGGGTGGGGCCGAGCAAGCGCATCAGACGGCCCCCTTGACGCCTGGTGGCATCTGCCAAGGCGACAGTTCGGGTACCACCGGCGAGGCCTGAAGCTGCTCGCCGATGGGGGGCGGAGCCGTCGAGTGCGCGAGTGCCAACGATTCACGAGCCGCCTCGCGCACTGGAACGTTTCGGTCGTGGCGTGCCGCTTGGTCCAACGCCTCTAGCGCGGCCGAGGTAGGTACTTCTGCCAGTGCCAACGCCGCCTCGCGGCGCACCAGATGGTCCTCGTCTTCCAGCAAGGCAGTTATCAACAGGCCTTCCACCGCGCCAGCCAGCCCGAGGGCCATGGTCGCCGCCAGCGCGCGCAGCCGCCGAGTGCGTGAGCCGCTGCGCAGCTCGTCGGCCAGCAGGCGAGGTGCGTCTCGGTCGATCTTGCGAACCAGTCGGCCGGTGCTGCTGCGCACATCGTCGGTCAAGGTGTCGAAGGCCGCCAGGAAGCGGGGCAGTGTAAATTCTGGCAGCGAACCCCGCGCGGCGTCTTGCAGGCACTCGTGCGGGCTTTCGAGCGCGTCGATCAGCCGCGAAAGCGCGCCGGGGATTCCACGATGACGCAACTGCGCCACCGCGCCGGCCTGGACCTGGGGGTCAAGATCTTTCAGGGCCGAAACGATCAGCCGATTGGCCTCGTCACCTGAAAATTTGGCCAAGGCATCAATTGCCGCGCGGCGCCCGGTCGGGTAACCGGCAGCCACCACGTGCGATAACAGCGCATAGACTTCCGGGCGTTTCATGCCACAGGCCATGACCAGTTGCACGGCCTGTTGTTGCCCGTTGGCGTCGAGCGCGTCGATCAAACCCCATTGATCGGGTCTGGACCAAGAGAACTTGTCGATACGCTTCAGATTGCTCGCCAGCACCGGGGTCAATGGCGGTACCATGCGCTGCAGCAGATGCCCCAGGAACTTGGCGTCGTTGCGACGGCTGATGATCTGCAGGACTTGCAATGGTGGTTGCGGGTCGTCCAGCGAGCTGAGCACCAGGCGGATGACGCCTCCGCGCTGGCTGTCGGTCAAGGTTTGCACGATCGGTCGGTGAACTTCGTCGCGCGGGTCGGCCAGAATCTGACGCAAGGTCGAGTTGTCGCGGTCGACCAACTGCAGAAAGGCTTCGATCACCTCGCCCCGACCGTGGCGGGGAAATCGCCGTACCGACTGTTCGAGGCAGGTCGTCACCTGTCGGCGAATCCGCTGCGGATCGCGACGGCTCGAGTAGTCGCGCGGGGCCGCTAGTTCGTCGTATAGCAGGGCTACCAACGCTTGCAGTGTGTGCGCCGCCAGTTCCGCGTGGGGGTGCCCTTCGTGCTCGAGCGCGGCGACCAGGGCGGGTGCCAGGTCGTATTCGCGAAACCAGACAATCGCCTGGCAGGCATTCTGGCAGGGCTGCGACTCGGTTCCCAATACGGCATCGCGCAGGGCCTGGGCTAAGCGCCCCCGGCGCTGTTCCAACAGCGGCCGCCAAGTTGCAGGCGCCGCGTGCAGCCGCGCCACCACCGCGTGTTGACCTGCCACGCTCCGGCGATCCAACAGCGCGGCCATGGCGCCGTCGCGAATGGATGCCCTGGTACTTTCCAAGGCCGGCAGTAGCACCCCCACCGCGGCATCGTTGGAGGTCTTCGCGAGCACCGTCAGTGTCGTTTCCAGACCACTCATCGGACCTACGCCCTGACTAGAGAGGTCGCCACCCGTCGAAACCCGGTTGGAACCTCCCGGAAGGGGGCGAACTACCGGTTCACGAGCGACCCGCATCGGTTTTTCGTCCGGATTCGCCCGAAACTTCAGCCCAAACGTCAAAC
>CAYSXM010000683.1:0-3052 GCA_964434905.1 uncultured Pirellulales bacterium
GGGAACCGATGCGGAGGGCAAATGGCAGGCCGAGCAGGGCTTGCTGGCCGTACACGAAATCGACGCGGAGGCCTCGCGCACCACTGAGGCATCGGCACGCCAGTGGCTACGCAGTGCCTATGGCGTGACCGATCCGGTACGACTGGACTGCGCTGCCGACGGACGCGTCGCACACGTCGAAATTCCCAACGGGGACGACGCCCTGGTGCCCTGGTCGGAACTGGTGGGTACCGCGGTGGAAAATCTGGGAGATTGGTGCGCGGCCCGAGCGGGCGCCGGTCGCCGCGTATTCGAGGAACGCCAATCGGGCGTGCATCGCGAAGCCTGGGAATTGGTTTCGCCAGCCGGCCCCGTGGCGCTGGGGTGGGAACGCTTCGCGCGGTTCGACCAGACCGATCGCTGGATTGGTTGGACCACGTTGGTGGCGTTTGATCGTGTGTCTGCCAGCCGTGCGCAGCAAGTTGCCGAGGCATTTTCCGCGGAATTGGCCGCCTGGTGTGGTAACGGCCCCCGCTGGGTATTGTGCTGCAACGAAAAAATGCGCGTCGTCGATGTGGTCGGGGCGCTGGAACGGGGATTGGGCCTGACCGCTGCAGAGGCGATGGGAAAGTCGCTCGCGGAACTCGGCGAACGGCTTGCCGTACGTCTCGGCGCGCCCGAGCTGATCGACGAACAAGTAAGACGTGGGCTGCACGAGCAAACCGTGCGATTTCCACGTGCCGGCGGAGGCGACTTGTATGTGCGTTCGTTGCAGCTTCCTCGGTTCAACGACCTGGGGGAGTGCCAAGGCTGGCAGGTAATCAGCGGGGCCGTGACCGCGTTGAAGACTCGGGAAACGGTCTCGGACGATCTTTGCAAATGGATCGCGCGGCGGGCGCAAAGCACCGCCGTGATAAATTTGTATGCCGATCGCAATGGCCTGATTACCCAGGTGATGCCCTCGGCCATCCCGCTGGGGGCAGGGTCATCGGCCAAAGCACTGGGGCAGGAGCAACGCGCGTGGCCGGCATGGCTGGGTGGCGGAAACGCCGAGTTGATCAGCGAACACGTGTCGGGCCGAGGGACCGAACACGTGTGGCTGATCGGCAAAAATCAGCCGCCGCGCTTTTGGTTCGAGGTTTGCCGACCGCGGGTCGACGATCAAGGCAACTGGCAAGGTTGGCTGACGATTGGCGCGGAGGCTGAAGCTCCAGCAGGTGCCACTGCAGCCGAACCGGCCCGGCTAGAGAGCGAACTTCGTCGCTGGTCGCACGACGCGCCGCTAGTACGATTCGAGATCGATCTGCTAGGGCGGGTCACCGCGATCGACGTTCCCGCGAGCGCAGCAGTGCCAACAGCCTGGGCCAATTGGCAAGGGGGTGAGTTCGACGAACTGCATTCTCGGCTGGCCAATGCCTGGGGCCCGGCAACGGTCGAGTCACCTGCCTGGCAGGAAGACGGCCTTGGTCCGCAGTGGGAGTTTGTGGACCGCACTTGGTTGCTCGTAGCGCGCGCCGCACGGTGGCCGCGGCACAACGAGGCGGGGGACTGGCTGGGGAGCGTGGCGCTGGTGGCCGCGATACCAATCGATGCCGCGCAGGTTATGAGGATGGTTGCCGCGGCTCGCAACGAACTCGATAACTGGACCGCTGACCCCAGCCGATTGGAAGTGGCCAGCGACCCCACCGCACGGATTACCCAGGGCGCGTGCCACGGCGATTCCTTCGCGGGGCTGGCCAACGATTTGGTCGCGGGGAAGGAATTGGCATCCCTGGGCGAGGCGCTGTTTCGGGAGTTCGGCGAACTGACGCTCATCGAAGAACTGCACACCGTGACGGGCATCGAGCGCCTGGTGTCGCTCGAACGCGACGGACAGCGACTGTTAGTGCGAGCCATGACACTGCCCCGTGTCGACGAGCGCGGGGAGCTGGCCGGGCAGATCACCTGGGCGGCACTGCGACGCGAATAAGAAAGGTGCCAGGAAAAAGGCCAGGAAAAAGGTGTCAGGAACTTATTGGTCGTTGATGTGCGTGTCGGCGCGGGATCGATCGCGCTGGCGGACCCTGTCCACAGAAAGTTCCTGACGCCATTTCCGACACGGGGAGAACCCAACGTGGTTGAATTAGACCATTGGCAGCCTGTGCTGTCGCAATCGCGGTTGGGAAAGCAGCCGCGGGGCGTGCTCGTCAATGGTCGGCAGTTGGTGCTGTTTCGCGATGGCACCCGGGCGGTCGGGGCACTCGACGACGTCTGCCCTCACCGCCGAATGCGATTGAGCGCAGGCCAGGTCGTCGATGGCCGGTTGCGGTGTACCTATCATGGCTGGTCGTACGACCCATGTGGCCATGGTGAAAGTCCCGGCACGCCCAAACTGCACGCGCAAGCCGTCTGCTACGAAACGCGCGAACGGTGGGGCTGGATCTGGGTGCGGCGCGCCGGCGCGAACACCGCATTTCCCGAACCCGAAACAACGGGCTATACGTTCGTTGGCAGCCTGGCGCACGAAGCGCCGGTCCCGCTGGAAATTGTGCTCGACAATTTTACCGAAGTCGAACACACGCCCACCACGCACGCACTGTTGGGTTTCGAGTTGAGCCGCATGAGCGAAGTCGAGGTCGACGTACAGCCCGCCGACGACCGGGTACGGGTCTTCAACGCCGGCCCGCAGAAGCAACTGTCGCGGATCGTGGAACTGGTGTTCGGCATTCGGTCGGGAGATCGTTTTGTCGACGACTGGACGACGTATTTTTCCCCGGTTCACGCGATCTACGAACAGTATTGGGAAAGTGCCAAGACGGGACGCGAATGCGGTATCCGCTGGCGCAACGTGGTGTACTTCACGCCCATCGACGCCGAGCGCACGCGGTTGGTAACGTTGGCGTTCGCGCGACCCCCGGCAGACTCGCGGTGGGGCAAATGGTTGATGTTCAAACCGTTGATGCTGTGGTTTGTCGATCGCGAGGTAAGGCTCGACATGCAAATGCTCGACCGCCTGGCCGACAAAAGACCGGGGATCGAAGGGATGAAATTGTCGCGATTCGACAAGGTCCTAGGGCTGCACCGAGAACGAATC
>CAYSXM010000684.1:0-3027 GCA_964434905.1 uncultured Pirellulales bacterium
GGGAACCTTGGTGGTGACCATTGCCAGTGGGCAATCGACCGCGAACCAAGCGCTCGCCGCGATCAACGGTGCGGCCGGCGTGCCATTCATCGCACGCCTCGACGACAAAGAGCTATTGAACGAAGGCGCGGGCACGATCACCGCCACGGCCAGCGACCCCACCGCGACGGGCGTGACGGCCGGCGGTAGCGGCACCGAGTTTGACCAAACCTCGGGATTACGAGTGGAAAATGGTGGCCAGGTGCATACGCTCGACCTGTCGAGCGCTGAAACCATCGAGGACTTGCTCAACCTGTTGAACGGCGGTGGGGCCGGGCTGGCGGCACGCATCAACGACGACTCCAGCGGCATCGATTTGCGAACACGCATATCGGGGGCCAATTTTTCGATTGGCGAGAACGGGGGGCAAACTGCCACGCACCTGGGGGTTCGCAGTTTTACCGATGCCACGCGATTGGCAGACTTGAATTTGGGCCGGGGAGTCACGACGGTGGCCGGGGTCGACCTCCGGATTCGCCGCCCGGACGGTAGCACGTACGATATCGATCTATCGTCGGCCATCACGATTGGCGACGTGCGTGCGGCGATCGACGCAGACCCCTTGGGCAGGTAACAGCCCGGTTGGCCGTGAATGGTAACGGGTTGGAACTGGTGTCGACGGCGGGGGCTGGCCAGTTGGCGGCGCTGGTAACGAATTCGAGTCCGGCGGCGCGGGACCTGGGGCTGGTGGCCGAGGGGGCCGATGCGAGTTCGACGGCGACCGTCAGCGGCGGCAACGAGGTGGTCACGGGGCGCGACGTGAACCCTCTCGAAGCCACGGGCGCGTACAACGCGTTGGTGCGGCTACACGATGCGTTGCAGGCCAACGACGATCGCGAGATCGAACGAACGCTAGCGCAACTGACGGGGGCCGTGGATCACCTGGTGTTCGTGCGCTCCGAAGTCGGGGCCCAGCAGCAGGGATTGGATGCCCTGGAAACACACCTGGACGACGAGGATACGGAACTGCGGCGGGTACTTTCCGACCAGATCGATGCCGACGCGATCGAGGTGATTTCGCAATTAACGGCCCGCCAGGCGTCGTTCGAGGCCACGCTACGAGCAACCGCTCGAATTTACCAGGTTTCGCTGCTCGACTTTCTTTGAGCATATTTACTGACCGGCAGAGTCGTCTCGCGCCGATGTATCTTGTGTGAATCGCCCGCGCCATGGGCTCGGGCAAGGTGCCGGTGTCGAGCGTAGACCACGGAAGTCTCGCCCGCCGGTACGTTGCCAGCGCAGTGGGGCGGGTGCGCCGAACTTCAATCGGGCCACGGCTAGCGGACCGAGCGGGCACTTTCCCCTGGAGAGCAGTCCGAGTTTTCGCGAGCGTGGCGCGGCTGCTGTTGGGCAGGCCAAGGAAGGTTTTTCGCCATGATGCGGATCAACACGACGCGATTCGGTGCGCTGGAAATCCAGCCCGACGCCATTCTGACGTTTCCGACGGGCCTGTTGGGCCTGGAGAGTTGCCGTCACTGGGTGCTTCTGAGCGACGCCCAGAACGCGGCGCTGGGTTGGCTGCAGAGCACGAAACGTCCAGAGATCGCGGTGGCCGTGGTGAATCCACGGCGGTTTGTCGCAGAATTTCAATTACGTGCGGCGCGCTCGGATTTGTCGCCGCTGGAATTGACTTCGGTCGACGACGCGCAGGTGCTGGTCATCGTTGGCAAGAACGACCAAGGCGTCACGCTGAACTTGAAGGCGCCCCTGGTGATCAATCAGTCTTTACGGCTGGGTCGCCAGGTGATCAATAGCGGCGACTTGCCCTTGGCTTACGAGCTGAATGGCGAGCCGTCGGCGCTGAAGAAGAGTGCCTAGGCTGGGAAGGGCTAACTGGCGTCGGTGCCTTGTCACGACCCGGCTGGCGCGTTCCCTTCGGCACGACCCGCACGACCCGCCCATGCCTGCCCCCTGAACCAGCCCACCCCCGCGCGCGTGGCCAGCCGGTCCACGACGCGCGCGCACCGGACCCGATCGCCGTATCGATCGTCGCGCCCGTTACGGCGTGCCGGTCGCCCCCCCCGCCATGCCCAGGCGGAACGGTCGAAGTCCCCTGAAATAATCAAAGGAAGGAGCCGACGATGCTCGTCCTGTCTAGGCAGCGCGACGAAAGCATCATCATCGGTGACAATATCGTCATCACCATCGTGGACATCCGCGGCGACAAAGTACGCCTGGGAATCGAGGCCCCCACGGAAATCCCAGTTCACCGCCAGGAAGTGTACGAGGCCATCCAACGCGAGAATTTGCGGGCCGCGCAGCTCGATCCGCGCGATGCGCAACAGATTGGCAAGCCACGGGTGACGCCACGCGGGCGGTCCGCGGCGAACGGTTAGTCGCGGCGGCACGATGCGTGGCACGATTTGTAGCGATTATGACGGCGCCGCTTGCGAGGAGCTTGGCAACTGGCGCCGTTTTCTTTTACCCAAACCAGGAATAATCCCGAGTAGGAATGCAAGGAGCCTGCGCCACGACGCAGGAAGCAGTTACAGATTGCCTAAAGTACGCAGAGCCGCAGGACGATGAAGCCTGTGGTGGCGTGCTGTAGAGCGCTGGTAGCGCGCGGAGCGCGCGCCACGCGCTGCCCCTGCATGATGGCGCAACATGCGGGGTGGCTGTTTGCCGGCGCCTGGTCCACAACGCGTAGCGCACGGACACGCCTCGCGAAGTGCAACCACGGGGGCGACCCCGCGACATCGACCGTAGGTTAAGGAAACACCGTCGTCGTTTATCTGACCCGAATCGAGCGTCGTGAGCCGGTGGGAACAAATGTGGTCGCCCCGGTAGAACGGCCAAGCTAGTCCGGACAATTCACTCCCCGCCTCCGGTCGGGCTTGAGAACAGTTAACCCAATTGGAGGGTAGTTTCGCATGACCCGAATTAACACCAACGTCAGTTCGATCGTGGCCCAGAAAACCTTGGCCCGGTCGAACAGTTCGTTGCAGGAAGCGTTGACCCGCCTAAGCACGGGCTTACGGATCAACGTGG
>CAYSXM010000685.1:0-3024 GCA_964434905.1 uncultured Pirellulales bacterium
CGACACGTCGGTGTGGTTCATCGCTTGCTCCTCAGGCATGAGTGCTAGAAGTTCATTGAACTCTTCAACCGGCCGCTAGGCCGGGGTACGCCGTTCTGCGCCGCCGCGGCCCGATCGTGGTTCCGGCTCGTGCGCGGCGGCAAGCCACGATCCGGACGGTTCTTCGTGTGGCGCGCGCGCCCGTCGCAACAGGCGTGTCAGCGTGCGAAGCTCGGGGCCGGTCAGGTGCCCCAGTTGCTTCCGCGCGCACTGCCGCACGGGTTTGGCCAGCGCGACGAGCATGGCCCGGCCCGCCGGCGTGATACGCACCTCGACCACGCGGCGGTTCTCGGCGCGGCGCGTGCGGCGCGCCAGGCCCAACCGCTCTAGGCGATCGACCAGCCGGGTGATATCCGGGGCGCGCGACACCAACCGCTTGGCCAAGGTCAGGGTGGGCAAGGCCGCCGGGGCCGCCGCACGCAACAACCGCAGCGCATTGTATTGTTGGGCCGACAGCCCGTGCGCGGCAAACAATTCGTCTTCCACGATCTTCAACCGATCATAGGTCCGCCACAGGTGCAGGAATGCGGCCTGTGCGGGTGAGTCGAAACGCGGGCCAACGCTTGAACGTGACGCGACACTGCCGCGCCGGCCGACACCGCCGCGCCGGCCGACACTGCCGCGCCGGCCGACACTGCCGCGCCGTGAGGCACTGCCGCGCCGCGAGGCTCCTGGCGGTCGGTCGGTGGTCTGGTCGGAGGACATGCCCGGAGTATAGTTGTGTGAACAACATTTGTCGAGACAACCAATGCCCCGGCCCTCGCCCGCACACACATCGCGGTAGCGGAACTGGGGGGTCAATCGCCCAGGCCGGCCAATTCGCACAGATGGGCTGAGAGCACCTCTTGGGGACAGCTCCAGACCAGGAAAAACAACGCCTCGCGGCACCAGCGCGCGGCAGGGTGGCCCACCACAAAGCCGCTTCCCTTGGCCGCCACCAACGCCGCCTGCGTGGCACGCAGCACCAATCGGTTCGCCCGCCACCGCAGGTTGTCGGCCGTGCACGTGCCCGCGCCCGACGCGGCGGCCAATAAATCGTCGACCAACTGGCGCTGCTCACCGCGCAGTTCGCCGGTCGCCGACAACAGGTCGGGCCGAACCTCGGCCTGCCGTTCCAAAAAATCGATCGCCGCGCCCGACAAGCCAGCCGCCAGGGTCGAGGTTTGCAGTCCGCCCGTTCCCGCGCCGCTGCCAGTGGCCAGGACCTGGGAACGTGGACCAGCGAGCAGGAATTCGCCCGGCACTCGCACGTCGTCAAACCGCACGGCACCGGTTTGGCTGGCCGCCAGCGCCACCAGCGCGTGCGCCGGTTGCGGCGCAACACCGGCCAGCCGGGTGGGAACGGCCAACAGCACCTGGGTGTCGTCTGCCAAGGTCGCCCCTACCACAATGGTCTCGGCCTGCGACGCGCCCGTAACCCAAGGGCTATAGCCGTTCAGTCGGAAGCCAGCGCTCGACTGCTCGGCCTCGAGTGCCGGGGCCGCCAGGTGTCGCCGGCTGGTGGTCAGGTGCGAAATTCCCACCGTGGCGAAGCAACTTCCCGAGACGAGTTCGGGTAGCAGCCGGTCGGCCAGCGCGCGGTTCTGAGAACCGGCAATCCGGCGCAGCGCGCCGCTACGTTGGGTAAGAATGAATGTGGTGGTTAGACAGGCGGTACTCAATCGCAAATACCCCTGCACCAGGTCGGCGTCGCTCCACCCCAGACCTCCCCAGTGCGAGTCTACAAACCAGGCATGCACGCCCGACCGACCACAAAGGTCGAGTTGCGCTTGCGGCCACTGCCCTAGGCGATCGACGTCGCCGGCGCGCGCGGCCAGCACCTCGCACAGTGCATCGAGCGCCGGGTGTTCGGGCGTGAGAATCCAATCGCGTTGTGGCATGTGGTTCTGGGGGCTCTTTGAGGCGAGCCGTCGAGTGGGCCAAGCGAGTCGAGAAATCGGGTCGAGAGATCAAGCCAGGGCCACAGGGCGCGCCGGCCGGCCGGAATGCAGTCGAGCCCAACGCCAGACGCTCGCTGGCACCTTGGCTGGGCGCTATCGTTTCATCGTACGTCGCGCGGCGTAGTCTCGCGACTGTTGCGCCACGTCGACCCCCATTTCCGCAAAGAGCGCTGCCTGCAATCGCCTGGTTACCGGTCCTTGGCCCCCCGTACCGATCGTCTGCCCGTCGAAACTGCGGACGTGCACCATGCCGATCGTGGTCGAGCTCAGGAACATTTCGTCGGCCGCGGGTGCCGCCGCGGGGCGCAGGTCGCACTCTTCGTGCGGAATGCCTAGCCGCGCGGCCAGTTCCAGAACCACGCCGCGAGTCACACCCGCCAGCACATTGTGCGGCCGCGGGGTCAACAGCCGTGGGCCAGACACCAGAAACAAATTGCCGGTGGTTCCTTCGGTCAAAAAGCCATCCGGATCCACCAGCGCGGCGAGCGCTCCTGGTCGCAGTTCTTGTGCTTGCAGGTTGGCCAGTTGATAGCTGGCCCGGCTGCGAGTCTTGATCGTGGCATCAAACAGGCTGCTGGGAATCGCACGCTGTGCAGGCACAACCAGATCGACGCCCACGGCATAGGCCTCGGCCCAGCCGGCCAATTTGGCCACGAGCGGATAGCAGCTAATCAGCACCGACGGGCGAAACTCGCCCGGAGCAAAGGCTTCAGCAAACGCTGGCGAGGGTCCGCGCGAGACATTGTGAATGATGTTCCAATCGACGTCCTGGGCCTCGGTCGACAGATTGCGTGCGAGAGTGTCTTGCGTGGCCTCGGCCAACTCGGCCATGGTCAGGCCGGGATCGATTCGCAACACGCGCAGGCTATGCGCCAAGCGTTCGAGATGTGCCTTTAGAAGGAACGGGCGTTGCCGACAGGTGCGCGTAACCTCGAAGGCCATGTCTCCGGCCAGCACTGCCGAATCGTAGATGGAGAGCCGTGCGTCGGATTCGCGCACGAACTGTCCATTGAAGTAGGCCACGCGTTGATTCATGATCGCTTGT
>CAYSXM010000686.1:0-3019 GCA_964434905.1 uncultured Pirellulales bacterium
CGCGGTTCCCACCGCCTTCGATCGGCGCGGTTCGGGGAGAGCCAATCCCCAAGCGAATGTTCTCCTGCGCGCGCAACAGGTTCCAGTCGATGCCCATCTGGAATCGGTCGTTCAGCCGCACGCTCAGAATCATCGCCTCGATCGCGACCTGCATCGGGCGTATGTCGACTTCCGCCACCACCTGGTCCATTTGGGCCAGGATCGAATCGTAGTCCTGCACGATCACCACCTCGTTGGCGGCAAACGAGTTGCCACCCGTGGTACCACCCGCGCCCGACGCGATACCTACCTGCGAGGCAGTGGAGACGCTGATTTTTCCCGTTCCGTTGGCCGACAGCAGCGGCGTCAACAAGGTCTGCAACTCCGCGGCCGGCACATAGTTGGGTCGATAAATTCGCGTGTGGACTTGTTCCACGGCCCGATCGACGTCTTGGAAATCCTCCACGGTGCCGACGTAGACAAAGCCCCCTTCTTTTCGCCACACATAACCGGTCGATTTCAAGATCGCGTCGAGCGCCGCCTCCACGTTCACTCCATTGAGTGTCGCCGACACCGTTCCTTGCACGCTCTTGGTGGCCAGAATATTCAAGTTGCCGTGTTCGCTCAGCAATTCCAAGATCGCCCGTAACTCTGCCTGATGAATGTGAATCACCAAGCCGTCGGGCGTCTGGTCGAACTGCCGTACGCCCCCGTCGGTGGGAGCAGGTTCCGGGGTTGGCAGACCTTCGCCTTCGGTCTCCGCGCCCGTCAGTCCCGGTCCCTCGGTCGCCGCGACCTCACCCGTTTCCTCGGCGTCTGCTTCGGCAGTTGCCTCGGCTGCTCCCTCGGCTGGCCGACGGCGCGACGGCATGTCGTTCGCAATTTCGTCAACTTGGCGCTGTCTCTCCTCGGCGTCCGCCTTGGCGTCGCCGGCAATCTGCTGCACCATGCGCATCAGACTATTCACGTCCGAGGCGTCGCCGCCCGCGCCCCCCGGTGCTTGTCGTATGGCCTGTTGCACTAGTTGCGACAGGGCCGCGCCGCTATCCGGCAAGGTCGTCTGTTGCGCGATGGGAGGGTGAATATGGATCACCTGGGGAGCAGGCGCCGTGGGCCAGGCCACGGCCGGCGAAACGGGTTGACGCTTCGCCAGCGGCTGACGTAGCGGCGTGGCAGGTGGCGGTTCCGGCTCCACGTCGCTCGGCCCCGCGGCAGATTGTTGTTCCGTTTGTTGTTCCGTGTCGGCAAGTTCCGAGGTTGCGCCCGCCGCCGTGCGCAACGAGGCAGGTCGTGCGTCGTCCATCGCGACCACGCTAGACGTCACGGTCGGCGTGCCCGGCGCGACTTCCGGACGGGTCGCCAGCCGTGGAGCGTCTGGCTCGGGCGCTTCCGCCCGATCCCCCGGCGCCCAGCGCGTCGCGAGTTCGTCGGAACCCGTGCCTGGCGAACCCGCCAGCAACAGTGCCAACGTCAAGCCGGTGGCGGCACAGGCCAGCAGAATTGCCCAGCGAATGCGATTTGTCATTGGTCGTCCGTGACCTGTTGTTCTCGGCCATCGCGCGGTGCGAGCCGCCCGGCCTCTGGTCTCGCTACCGTGTCGCGTCGCTGCTTTCCGGGCTCATCACAGCCCGACCGCCGGCAGCCGCAACGTATTGTCTATCTGTCGTTTGGGCATCGCGACCTCGAATCGGCGATTGCCCGCACGGAGCACCACGTGCCGCAATTCCACTCGCTCCAGCACAAAGTGCGAGGAACCGACCACGAACTCGGCGCCTTCTCGCAATGCGCGGCCGTTGAGCAATGCGGTGCGCGCCGTGCCGCTGACCATGGTGCTGTCGAGATGAAGGCCCAGGTCTTCGGGTTTCACGGTGGGTGCCACGGGCAATGTCTGGACGGATTCCAGGCGTTGATCGCGGCGTCGTGTTTTGGCGATCGGTTTCGACGAGTGGAACGGATCTCGCCGCGGAATGGCGACCCAGCGCACTAGCCCTGCCTCGATCGGCAACGCCGAGGGTGCCTCGAACAATGTTCCGGCCGCGGTGCGCTGTTCGAGCCAACCGGCTTTCGTCTGCCAATCGGCCGTCTGGTCTGGCGAACTTGGCGTTGCTGTGGCAACCGTAGCCATGGGCACCTCGGCGACCGGCACGCTGGCGGTGTCCGGCGCCACCGTGTCGGGCGCTGGGGGCGCCGGCTTGATTAACATCTGCTTGGCCAGTGGAATCCAGTACCACAGTCCCACCACCATCAATAGACCCAAGGCGCCCGCCTTCTTGGGGCTTTTCTTGAGGTCCTTGGCGAATTGTTTTTTCAGCTTGTTGACGTTCACAACAGTCAGCCTAGCCGGCTAACAGCCGGATCGGCTCCTCTTCTATCGGTTGTCGGCAGACTCGAACTAACCCGAAAAGTCCGACTGATCGGCAAAAATTACCAGCTTCAACTCACCCAGTAGGTCTTGCCCCGCTTGACCGGCTTCTGACAGGCTCAGATCCTCGACCCAAATTACCTGGTTCGCCCCCTCGAGTTGCTGCAGGAACGACAGGCAGTTGGCCCAGGGCCCGCTGAATTGCAAGTCGACCGGTACCCGCACCAGTGTCTGTTGTGCCAGTTCTGCTTGGGGTGTCAGTCGCGTCGTTGTAACTCCGGCGCGATCGGCCATCTGGCTGATCTGCGCGAAGGCCTTCGCCACCTGGTCATGTCGATTCATTCGAGCGCGCCACTGCTCGACATACTGTTGCGTGGTATGGCGCTGTTTTTCGGCAGCCGGCACCTCGGCGGCCAAATGGCACGCGTCGTCGATCGATCGTCCTACCGCGCGCAACTCGGTCCGCAGCCGTGCGATGTCGCGCGCCCGCGGCGCGAACATCCAAAAATAGTAGCACGTGCCCAGTACCAACAACGGCACGGTGACGTACCAACTGCCGCGGGGAAGAATGTGGTTCATGGCCCGCCCTCCGGGGTGTTCGTCCCCAAGGCTGGCGCCGCCACGGCGACCGTTTGAGTCGACGAGGAATCTGGCAAATTGGCGGGAACATTGGCCCCG
>CAYSXM010000687.1:0-3016 GCA_964434905.1 uncultured Pirellulales bacterium
GACCTGCGAGGATAATCTGCTTAAGGAGCAGTGCGGCCTGTTGTCTTGAATCACTGCCACCCGACTGCTCGTGCAGTTGCTCGAGCAGGGGGATCTGCTCGGACGCCTTGGCAAACTCGCGGTTCTGGAGGCTCCAAAACAGGAGCGTATCCAAGGCCCAGAATCTCTCCGCAGCCGGGAGGAGCTTGTCCGCTGCCGCTCGCTCAAGTACCGCACGTGCCAGCGGGACAAAGCCGAGTTCTGCGAACATCTCATCGTTGCTCGTCGCAATCTCAATAAGCGATTCTGTGTCTCCGGTCCGCGGCAGAAGGCGCAGGAATAATTCGGGTTAAGGGGGCGGCCGGCGCGTAGCGAGTGTACCTTGTTACGATTCGCGATCGCCCGAGGTAGCCGCCGGCGAACTACGCCTGGGCTCCGGCGATGTTCGGCACCTCGGCCTCGCGTCAGTAACGTGGGGTGAGATGTCTGCCAAATAATGGAGCCAGTCTGTCGACACTGGCTCGCGAACGCTGGCTACAAGCGGCCCGGGCGCGCCCCAGGCCGCCCCCGCCATATGGTGGTTCTCACGTGACAGAAGTCTGCCGCCGGATTACAATTAGGGCGAGTCTGGGGGGAAGTTCTCGACTGTTCTTGCCAAGTGGCCAGAACGGAGTCTGGGTCGAAATACGGCCGCATCGCGGCCGCTAGGTACCACATGCTCCCTGCACGCAGCCGCTCGACCGCCCCGCTTCGGGCCCCCCGGCGTGGCGTTACCTGGCTCGGATTGGCACTCGCCATCGTATTGGTCGGCGGCCTGTCTGGTGCCACCTGGTACGGGCTTGGGCAACACAACTGGTCCCAGCCCGCCGCTCGCCCCCTGACTCAACAGGTTACCAAGGGGGTTTATAGCCATGTGGTGACCGAGCAGGGCGAGATCGAAAGCTCCAGCAATATCGAGGTGCGGTGCGAGGTCCAATCGCGCAACACCGGCGGTACGTCGATCCTCGACATTGTGCCTGAGGGCACTTCGGTCAAAAAGGGCGAACGCATTTGCAGGTTGGATTCGTCCGTCTTGGAAAACGAGCGGAGCCAACAACAAATCGCGGTCAACACCGCGGAGTCGACTTGGATCAAGGCCAAGAGCACGCTGGAAACCGCTAAGATCGCGCGCGAAGAATACCTCGAGGGAACCTACAAGAAGGAAGAGCAGACAATCCAGTCGGAAATCTCGGTGGCCGAGGAAAACCTGAGCCGTGCCCAGGACTACGCTGCCTACAGCCGTCGCCTGGCGACCAAGGGTTATGTCACGGCCCTGCAACTCGAGGCGGACGAGTTTGCGGTGGCCAAAGCCAAGATGGATTTAGAGGCCGCCAAGACCAAGCTCGATGTCTTGCGCAAGTACAGCCGCGCCAAGATGGTCACCCAACTCGAGGCCGATATCGAAGCCGCCGAAGCAGCGCTCAGCTCGGCCGAGAGCACGCGCCTCTTGGAGAAAGACAAGCTGTCGTTGATCGAAAGCCAAATCAAGAAGTGCGAGATTCTCGCACCCGCCGATGGCCAGGTGGTCTACGCCAATGAAACCAACAGCGGGCGCGGTGGCGGCCAGGAAATCATCATTCAGGCTGGTACCGCCGTCCGAGAACGCCAGGTAATCGTGCGGTTGCCTGACCCTCACAAAATGCAAGTCAAGGTACGGGTCAACGAATCGCGAGTTGATCGCGTACGCGAGGGGCAAAGTGCCTCGATCAAGCTCGATGCCTTTCCCGATGAGGAACTCCAGGGCGTGCTGACCCGGGTCGAGGCGTATCCCACCTCGGGCAACTGGTGGTCGAATGTCAAGGAATATGCCACCTATGTGCGTATCGAAAACCCGCCCGAGGGGCGCCTCCGCCCCGGCATGACCGCCCAAGTACAAATCCACGTGGAATACCTCGAAGACGCCTTGCAGACGCCGGTTCAAGCCATTGTCGAGCATGGTGGAAAACATTACTGCTTGGTGGAAACTGCCCCCCATCAGTTGACACCTCGCGAGGTAAACATTGGTTCGACCAACGACAAGTTCGTGGTGATTACCTCGGGGCTCGAACCGGCCGACCAGATCGTGCTGAACCCGCGCAAGTTTCTGGATCAGGTTTCTCTACCCGACCTGTCGGATCTGGAAAAATCTCGCCAGTTGGCTCGCCGCCCACCGCCGAGGGCCGCTGGCGATGTCGCCACCGCCACCGGGAACTCGGCCAGCACGCCCGCGGAAAATTCCGCTGGCGACTCCCCCAGCACTAGTGAAACCGCCAACGCGGCCGACGCCACGGCCAACGCGAATGATTCCGCCACGACGGCAGATGGTGAAAAACCGCGCCGAAAACGTGGAGCAGGTGGAGCAGGTGGAGCAGGTGGCATGGCAGGCATGGACCCCACCGCCTTGGCCGGCATGATGATGGGCCGCATGGATACCGATCAGGACGGAAAGATTTCCAAGGAAGAAATGCCCGAGGGCGAAGGCCGTGACCGCTTCGAGCAGACCGACGCCAACCACGACGGCTTTGTCGACACCCAGGAGCTAGGTGCGGCCATTGCCAAGCGCATGAAGCAAATGCAAGCCACCGGCATGGGGCCCGGCGGACCCGGGCCAGGTGGCCCTCCTTCAGGCGGCGGCAGATGAAGCTGGCGGCACATGTCCGCGACCTGGTCAAGGAATATCACCTCGGTGGCGAAGTGGTTCGCGCGCTGCGCGGTGTCAGCTTGGAAATTCCCGAGGGAGACTATGTTGCCATCATGGGTCCGTCCGGATCGGGCAAATCCACCCTGCTGAATCTGCTGGGCTGTCTCGATCGCCCGACTTCGGGAAGCTACATACTCGGCCCCGACGATGTGGCCCAATTGAACGACAACCAACTATCGGAAATCCGCGCCACCCGGATCGGCTTTGTGTTCCAGTCGTACAACCTGATTCAACAGCTCACGGTGTTGGAAAACATTGAAGTGCCGCTGTATTACCAGGGGCGAATCAGCAGCCAGGCCCGGGTGCGGTGTCGCGAAC
>CAYSXM010000688.1:0-3014 GCA_964434905.1 uncultured Pirellulales bacterium
TCGCCAAAAACCGCTCAGCGACCAATCCCAAATCTTGGCTGTGACAAAGCACTAGGTGGTATCTTGCCGAACGCTGGGCCGCCCGATGCAGAAGTAGGTGAATCCCGCCTGTTTCATTTGCTGCCGGGAATACAGATTGCGGCCGTCGAAAATGACGGGCTGTTTCAGCCGTTCCTTCATCACCGCGAAGTCCGGATGCCGGAACTCGTCCCACTCGGTCAGAATTGCCAGGGCGTGCGCCCCCTTCAGCGCTTCATAGGGGGTCTCGGCGTAGGTCAACCTCGAGCCGTATTCGCGGCGCACGTTTTCGATGGCCACCGGATCGTGTACTTGCAGCTTCGCACCCTGTTTTAGCAGTCGATCGATCAACACCAGCGAGGGGGCCTCGCGCACGTCGTCGGTCCGCGGCTTGAACGCCAGACCCCACAGGGCCAGTGTCTTGCCCTGCAGCGCGCCGTCGAAATAGCGCATGATCTTTTCCAGCAAAATCGACTTCTGGTGCGTGTTCACCACGTCGACCGCTTCCAGAATCCGCGGTTCAACACCGTGCTGGCGGGCCATGGCCTGCAGCGCGCGAACGTCTTTGGGAAAGCAACTGCCGCCGTAACCCACGCCGGGGAACAAGAACGAAAAGCCAAGTCGCCGATCGTGACCGATCCCTCGCCGCACGTCGTTGATATCGGCTTCCATCCGTTCGCACAGGTTGGCGATTTCGTTGATGAAGCTGATTTTCGTGGCCAGCAGCGCGTTGGCCACATACTTGGTCATCTCGGCGCTTTCAGGCGACATTACCAGGAACGGGTTCTCGGTCCGCAGGAAGGGTTGATACAAGTCTTGCAGCAGTTCACCCACCTCCGCATCGCGCACGCCCACCACCACGCGGTCGGGCTTCATGAAGTCGTCTAGCGCCGCGCCTTCCTTCAGGAACTCGGGATTACTGGCCACGTGGCAAGCGCGCCCGGTGAGCTTCTGCAACTGCTCGTACACGGCCCGGTTGGTGCCCACCGGCACCGTGCTCTTGATCACCACCACGGTGTCGCGCGCGATGTGCGGCGCCACATCGGCAGCGGCCTTGTGCAAGAATGTGAGATCGGCCGAACCGTCGGCCGCCGAGGGAGTGCCGACCGCCAGAAACACCAGCCGCGCCCCTTTCACACCCTGGGCCGTTTGGTTCGTGAAGTGCAACCGGCCGTGGCTGGCGTTGCGCGCAACCAACTCGGACAGCCCCGGTTCGTATATCGGAATCTGGCCCTGCTTCAGCCGCTCGATCTTGCTCGAATCGACATCGATGCAGGTCACCTCGTTGCCGTTTTCGGCCAGGCAGGTGCCCGTGACCAACCCCACGTAGCCCGTACCCAGCATC
Organism: uncultured Pirellulales bacterium; assembly: GCA_964434905.1. Classification (GTDB taxonomy): domain Bacteria; phylum Planctomycetota; class Planctomycetia; order Pirellulales; family CAYNRE01; genus CAYSXM01. Next base: position 1,364 of record CAYSXM010000688.1, read on the forward strand.
GCGATCTTCACGATCTTGTCTCCTGGCCAGGGGCCGGCGTTACGAGCCACGGCCCTAGCAGCAATTAATGGTTTTTCACCGCGTCGACCCAGGTATCGGCCAACGTCGTGGTCCAAGGTATTTCAGCTTGCCAACCGGTCGCCTCGCACAGACGATCGCAAACCGCGACCGGATCCTGCTTGAAGCCCGGACGTGACTCCACGAACGCGCCGCCGGTTCCTGCCAGCCGCGATAACTCGGCCGCCAACTCGCCCGTACGAAGGCTGTGGCCGGACCCAATATTATAGACTACACCCGCGCTCCCAAAATTCCCCAACAATCGGTACGCCCGGACCATGTCGCGCACGTCGCACAGGTCGATCCAGGCGTCGGCGGTGTGGATTTTCAGGCCCCCTCCCGCGGCCAATTGCGCGCACCACTGGGCCAGCATCAGCGGTGGACGCTGGCCCGGCCCGGCATGACCAAAGGCGCGTGCCACCACCACCGGCAACCCCCGATGTGCCGCACGCAGCAACAACTGTTCCGCGGCGAATTTGGTCTTGCCATAGCCCCGCCGGGGACCCAGCGGCGCGTGTTCATCGACTCGCGGAGCGCCCGCCGGAGGTGTCGCGTACACATGGCTGCTGCTGGTGAACACCAGCCGCGGTGGGCCGGGCAAGCACGTAGCCAACTCGGCCAATTCGGCCACCGCACTCACATTCACTCGCACGGCGTCGGCAGCCGGTTCCGGGTCGCCGCATTCGTCGGGCACGCTTTTGGCCGCTAAATGATAAATCACCTCGGGCGCGAACGCCGACCACGTGTCGCGCAGGGCCGCTGGCACCTCGCGGCGCAAATCCCAAGCACACACCGGCACTGAGAGTTCGTCGCCTGCGGCGGCGGTCAACGGTCGGCCGGGCCAGGCGCCATCGCGCGTCGTGCCGAGAACCTCGTCGCCTGAGGCCAGCAGATGCCGCGCCAGATGGCGTCCGGCGAAACCGGCCACGCCGGTGACCAAGGCTCTCACGTGCGCGCTCTCCGTGCTAAACGAAGGGGGGTCACAAACGGCGTGCCCATCGCCCCCTGGCAACCCTGTCACAGGCCGGCAGTAGCACTCGAATTTCTTGCCGTTGTCAGCGCCCCAGCAGGCCGGCGAATTCTTCCACGGGCTGCTAGTGCCCGCGCCGCGGGTGGGCCAGTTCGTCTTTCACGCGTTCGAGATCGGCATCGACCATCATTTCGATCAGCTCTCGAAACCCGACCTGGGGCTGCCAACCCAGCTCGCGCCGCGCCTTGCTGCAATCGCCGCGCAGGCTGTTCACCTCGGCGGGCCGCAACAAGCCGGGATCAATCTCGACGTATTGCTGGGGGTCGAGCCCCACGCGTCCAAACGCCACTTCCACGCATTCCCGCACGGAATGTTGCTCACCCGTCGCAATCACATAGTCTTCCGGCGTCTCGCGCTGCAGCATCAACCACATTGCCCGCACATAGTCGCCGGCAAAGCCCCAATCGCGCCGTGCGTCGAGATTGCCCAACCGCAGTTTGTCTAGCAAGCCGTGACGGATCCGCGCCGCGGCGTCTGTAATTTTGCGGGTGACAAATTCCTTGCCTCGCCAGGGGCTCTCGTGATTGAACAAGATGCCCGAGCAGGCAAAAATGTCATAGCTTT
>CAYSXM010000689.1:0-3013 GCA_964434905.1 uncultured Pirellulales bacterium
GGCCGATCGTGCGGCTGAAATAGTCGCCCTGCTTCTGTCCCTTGCGTGCGATGTTGGCGGGCAAGTAGTCCATCACGCTGCCGGCCAACGATTTCTTACTGGTGATCTCGGTGTTGTGTACGTCGGTCAGGTTGAGCATCGTGCTGGCTTTGAAGTTGTGACGCAGGCCCAGCGTGTGCCCCACCTCGTGCATGGTCACTTCCTTGATCGCCTGGCCGATGAATTCCTCGGGCACCTTGCCCCCCGGCGGGACCAACCCCTCGGACGTAAGACAGGTGGCCAGCAGACCTAGCTGCCTGGTCATGCCCACGCCGTGCTCGCAGCAGTGGCGCACTGGCCACGGGCGTGGCCAGGCGTGGGGAGCCGAAGCCATGCCGGAAAGCACCGAGGTGGCGCTGGGCGGCCCCAGGGGTTGCGCCTGGGCCTCGTGCAGCAGGCGCATCAAGAGCGGTTCGACCTCGACCAAGGTGGGCAGCGCCCCGGCGTGCAGTTTGAGCCAGGCCTGGCGCTGGCCGGTGCGCAACAACTCGATCGATTGCGGCAACCCGGTCGAGAGCACGAAGTCTTGCCGCAGGTATCGCACGAACGATTCGTCGAACAGAATGTCGGCATCGAGAATCTGTCCCGTCAGCGGGTTGGCGCGCGAGGGCCCCATGGCGAACGGCGTCGAGGTGGTGATCCAGCGGAAGGTGTTATAGCGCACGTCTTCCGGGTCGAAATCGTCGGTCGACTGCTGATCGCGCACCTGAATCGCTTCGATGAACCCGATTTTTTCAAAGGCCTTGTTCCACTCGAGGATCCCGTCTTTCACATAGGTGCGATATTCGCGGGGGACGCTCTTCTCGATCCAAAAAATGATCGGTTCGCGTGGCGGCGACTTGTCGGCAGCGGGGTCGGCTTTTTCCAGTTTCCAGCGATTGATGTAACGCACCTTGGGCGTTTTGTCGGCATCGGTCGAATAGTCCTTGAGCGTGCTCAGAAAGTGCCCCACCCGATCGTCGGCCAACCGCGGAGAATAGTTCCCCGAGGTCAACATCGACAGCCCGTAGTGCACGGTCACTTGCATGCCGCGCATGTCGGGTACATCGGGACCATCTCCGCCGAAAAACATCATGAACCCGCCAAAACTCAGCGGAAATACGGCGTTGACTTCGATTCCGATGTTGCCCTCGAAGCCTTTGACCTTGCCCCAGGTGCTGCGGCTGGGGTCGGGACGGAAGCCCAGGTTGGCCAAATCGGACATGAACAGGTCGCTGGCATCGACCAGCACCCGGCTACCGCCCCCTTGTTCGGTGCGCACCGGCACCGCCATGATCACGCTGTCGTTGTACGAGGTTTTCAAGGCGTCGGCCTGGGGCGTTCCTTCGCGGGCCTTGAAATACACGTTACGGCGCACGACCAGAATCCGATCGCCGGCTCGGCGAAAGCTGAGCACCCATTGGTCACCAAAATTCAGCGTGTCGCCACCCAGGAACAACTTGCCGGCACCGCGCGAAATAGAGATCGGGCAAAGCAGGTCGCGATCCAACTGGCTCGCCGAGATTTCCAACAACAGCTTCTGTTCTTTTTCGTTGTAGTAGAGCGGGAACAGGCCCTCGATCCGTTTGGCGTTCTTGATCACGGTGTCCCATTCCGGGAACCGCGGGGGCTCCTTGTCGCCACTACCACCGCCACCAGCTCCGCCGGGCATGGGGCCTTCGGCCACGGTGCCGGGCGCCGTGGCAGCGGGTTCGTCGGCCCGCAGGGGCACCGCCAGCCAGGCAGACCCCGCGAGCCAAGCACCCATTGCTAGCAGCAGGCACGCACCGCGCGCGGGGAACGGGGCAACTGGCAGTTCAAACATCGTTCGCTGGGCCATCGCGGATTCTCCTGGCTGCTATTCAACACACGGTGCGCGGGAAGACATGGCCACTGCCGGTCGGCCCTCGCCAGCACCTCGCTCGACGGTAATCGGGACCTTGAAACATAGCTTTCACTCGACCACCGTAGCGGCGGCCTGTTCGTACCTGCTTGGTACAAACGGCAAATCTAACGGCTGGTTGCCGCGAACCGGCTGGCCCGAGGAACTTGGAAGTGAAGAACCCTTGATTTCGAACCGCCCGGTGCAACGGTAGGGATTCTAGGGGGGCTCGGCGGGGGAATGCAATCTTCCTCCCCCGTAGGGAACCGGCGATCGCCGTTTAGAAAAATTTGCCCCGGCCCCGATTTCGACCTATGTATTCGATTGGGGAATGACAGAGCCCCGCCTGACCGACGGGGGTCGAGCGGGACAGGGACCGCGAACGATTTCCCACGGCGCGGCTTCTGCCAAAAGTGGACTTCCCTGCCTGAGCAAGGCTGCTCGGTGCGGCTTGCCAAGTTGATTGTAGCCCCGGCTTCGGCCGGGTTTACCTGGCGACAATCGGCACTCGGCCGCGATTGTCGACCTCGATCTCATCTGGCCAGATCTCGTCGCAAGGTGCTGTTTATGGTCACGCTGCGCTCGCGGTGCGCGCCTGCCAGGCGCGCGCTCCTATTCCTGGCCGCGTTGGGGTGGTTTGCCGTGCAGGTGCCCCACAGGGCCGGGGCTGACGAACCCGATTTCGTACGCGTCGAGGAAGAATGGGAGCTTGTGGTCGCGGAGCCCGACTACGACTCGGCGTCGCCGCAGGTGACCTGCGTGACCGCCCCCAACGGCGACCTGTCGTCGGTCTACCTGGCGCTCGAGCTGAATCACCAGAGCCTACCCGCGTTTACACCCGGCGGGCTGCACCTGTTGCTGTGGAATGGGGCGCAACTGGTCGGCACGCACCAAGTGGCCGCCACGGGGCTTTGCACCACCCCTGGCGAGGTGATTACTTGGACCACGTACCTTGAGTTGGATGGCGGCCAGTTGACGTTGGGCGTGCGCGACGGCACGTCGGCGACGTGGTCGAAATTCGCTCCCGGCAACAGCGCGCGGTTCGTAGTCGAGACCGGGCTGACCAACCTGAACGGCTATCGGGGCGATCTGTCGGCCACCAATAGCGGCATC
>CAYSXM010000690.1:0-3011 GCA_964434905.1 uncultured Pirellulales bacterium
GAAATAGCCGAAGACAACCGCGAACACGAACACGTTGTCGATCGACAACGACCACTCGACCAGGTAGCCGGTCAGGAACAACTGCGCCACGTGGGCGCCTTGCCAATACCACAGCAAGCCATTGAAGCACATGGCTAGCGAACACCAGATCAAGGTCCAGATGCCCGCTTCGCGGAGCGTCGTTTCGCGCGAATGGCGGTGAAACACCCCCAAATCGAGCACCAGCACCGTAACCACGAACGCGCCAAAACCCAGCCAGTGCCGAATGTCGACCGGAACCAACGGCTCCACAACCACTCCTTTGCCCGTGTCGGAATTGCCGACGCCGTGTCAGAATTGCCAACGCCGTGTCAGAAGCGCCCGCCGTGGCTACCAACCCATGACCATGTTCGATTCAATTACCTTGCGTGCTCGTTCTAGATCGGTTCCGGTTTCGTGCATGTAAAGTCGAATGGCATGGACCTTGTCGCCCTGTGCCTTGGACAGGCAGTCGCGCGCCGTCGTGCACAGGTCCAAGGGGCCGGCAATTCCTAGGGCGCTTTTCGAGATCACCCAGGTATCGCGCGGGCGTTTGGTAAGCCGCATGACGCGCTCGGTAGGATACGCGTCTTGCACCACCGCAGTGGCTGCCGATTCTGAATCGGCCCAGGTAATGATGATGTGTGACTCCGTCTCGACCTCGAATAGTGGCATGGCAGGGGGCTCCCGAAAATGGGGCACGGCGGGCGTGACGTGACGAGCGGGCCGGGGCGGAGTGCCGACGGCCGTGTCGCAGTACGCAGGGGGACATCGCCGGGGGGTGTGAAGTCTGAAAAAATCGTACGGCCAGCAGTCTACTTCGTCAACGAGGTCCGCGTTGGCCAGCGCGACCCACGGTGGTTGGCCCGAAATGCCTGGGCGAAATGTGCCGAGTTTCTCGGCCTAAACGAACAGCCGGAAACTGGGGCCGGAACAGTGGGGCCAGCCCGGCCAAACAGGTGATACCGGGTGCGAAAGCGATGCAGCCCCCCCGGCTGGAACCGGGCCCAGCATCTGCTAAAAGAGACAGCTTCTAGCACGAAAAACCTTTCTGACCTGGTCAAGGACTCCTGCCATGCCCACCAACGGCTCGTTCAACCGCAAACTTCGCATGGCCCTGGTTGGCGGCGGCCAGGGGGCCTTTATCGGTCGAGTGCATGCCACGGCAGCGGTGCTCGACAATCGGGCCGTGCTCGTGGCGGGCGCTTTGTCGAGCGACCCGGCCAAGGCCCAAGCCTCGGCGCCCGACTACGACATTCCTATCAGTCGGGCCTATGGCTCGTACCGTGAATTGATCTCGCGAGAGATGGCTCTGCCGGCAGATCAGCGGGTGGATTTCATTTCCGTGGCCACGCCGAACCACACGCACTTCGAAATTGCATTGGCAGCAGTCGAGGCGGGGTTCAACGTGGTATGCGACAAGCCGCTGACGTTTGACGTGGAGCAGGCCGAGCAATTGGCCGCGGCCGTCGATCGGCGCGGCGTCGTGTTCGCCGTGACCCACAACTACACGGGATATCCGCTGGTTCGGCAAGCGCGGGGGATGATCCAGGCGGGTGAACTAGGCGAGGTCCAGGCGGTGCGAGTCAGTTACATTCAGGGTTGGCTGCGATCTCGGATTGAACAAGACAACCAGAAGCAGGCGGCCTGGCGCACCGACCCCGCCAAGAGCGGATCGAGCGGCTGCTTCGGAGACATTGGCACGCACGCTTATAACCTGGCGCGGTATACGTCGGGCTTGCTGCCCGAGCGCGTGAGCGCGCGGTTGCAAGTATTTGCTCCTGGTCGGCAATTAGACGACTATGGCCACGCCGTGGTGCAGATGGAGAACGGCGCCCTGGTTACGGTGACGGCGTCGCAAATCAGCCATGGACGCGAGAACGATCTGGCAATTGAAATCGACGGCACCAAGGGGTCGCTGGCCTGGCGGCAAGAAGAGCCCAACCAGATGGCGTTTCGTCGCAACGGCCACCCGCACGCGATCTACACGCGCGACCCCAACGCAGCGCACTTGAACGAGTTGGGGAAATCGGCCTGTCGCTTGCCGGCAGGGCATCCCGAGGCATTTTTCGAGGCCTTTGCCAACGTTTACCGCTTTGCGTTCGACGCGATGGTGGCGCGCGCGGCGGGCGAACCGTTCGAACGGGTAAACACCATCTACCCCAACGTCAACGACGGCGTGGAAGGAATGTTTTTCATTCAGCAGTGCGTGGCCAGCAGCCGCCAGCAGGGGGCCTGGCTGCCGCTGTTGCACGGCCGGGCTCGGCGTTAGCAGCCCGTTGACGCACTCGACGTGCCGGCATCATCGCCTGGCTGCGCTGGGTGCCACTGGCGCTGGGTGCCACTGGCTTTGCCAGTGCTCTGGGGTGGGGGTGTCGAACGTTGAGGTGCTTGAAATCGCACGGTCTTACTTGCATCATTCACCACGACATGAACCACGGGGGGCTAAGACGAGACGGACTACACCTCAAGGAAGACAGGCAGGGGCCTGCACTACCGCGACTACTGACCTACAAAACCACTGACGTGGGGCCAAGACGTTTTCCGGCAGTGAGACGAAGTTCATGAATCGTCCGGGCTCAACGGCCCAATTCGGTGGCCAGGGCCTCGGCGTCGTACACGCTTTTCAGCGATTCGACAATTGCCGCCGAGTGAACGCCCAGCGCCCGCGCTTGCACATCGGAATAGGCGAACGACAACACCAGGGATTGAATGTTACCGTCGAAGATTATCCCCACCACTTCGCCTGCGCGATTGACCATCGGGCTGCCCGAGTTGCCGCCAATGATGTCGGCCGTGCTCACGAAGTTGAACGGTGTTTGACCGCGCAGCTTGTCTCGCCGGGTGCGCCACCGCGGAGGTAGCACAAACGGCGGCTGATCACCGTGTGCGGCCGCGTGGTCGAACGTGCCGGCCAGCGTGGTCCATGGTGGTCGATCCGTGTTCCCCTCGCGGTATCCACGCACCAGGCCAAAAGCCAGCCGCAGTGTGAA
>CAYSXM010000691.1:0-3010 GCA_964434905.1 uncultured Pirellulales bacterium
GACGTTGCCGTGCTCGAATGCCGTTTCTGCTCGGTAGGCGGTGAGCGAGCTGAGGAGCAGGACCGAGGTGATCCCGAGCCCCAGTGCCTGGTTCAGCTCCTCGGGACGTTCAGTACCGGTGAGGTAGAAGCGGGACGCCGCGAGCATGGCAAACAGCAGCGCGTCCGAGAAGAAGAACAGCCAGATGCCCATGCGGTTGATGGGCAGTCGTGAGTGGGCACTGCCGTGCCCGTGCGCCGCAGTGCCTCGAGCACGACCCACAGCCCGCATTTGTCGTCCATGGCGGGCCCCACCACCAGGTCGGAAAGCAACGAGTGGATTCCCAATTCCAGGGTCACTGGATCGCCCACGCGCACCAGAGCCGCGGCCTCGTCCTTGGTCTTGGCACCGATATCGATCCACAAGTCCTTGAGCTTCACCACCTGCTTGCGTTCCTCTTCGGTGAGCAGGTGGATCGGCTTGCGCGCAATGACCCCCAGCACTGGGCCAGTGTCGGTCCAGATATTCATCCTCTGTCCAACCAGTTGCTGCGGATCCCAGCCCCCCAGCGGCTGCACATAGATGAACCCGTCGGAGTCGATGTACTGCACCAGCAGCCCAATTTGGTCGCAATGCCCCGCCAACATCACTCGCAACGGCGCACCCGGATTTTTCACCGCGATCACGTTGCCGTGTCGATCGGTGGTACATTGATCGGCGAAACTTGCCACGTATCGCCGCACCAGGTCTTGCACCGGTCGTTCATAGCCCGAGGGGCTGGGAGTCGCCAAAAGCTGTTCAAAAAAATCGCGCGCCGCGGATTCCATGTGTGTCTAGTTCCCTGTTGCAACAGTCGTTCGTGATTGCCTTGAACCCGGATTCGTCAGGAACTTCGTCGAAAGGAATCGCAGGTGTTGTGGCTGCCAGGAAAGGCGGGATCGGGTGCCACTGGCTTTGCCAGTGCTCTGGGGCGCATTGGTGAATACGTGAGTCAGGGGCGATGGCGATTTGACCCTGCAGGCGCAACACGTTCGGTTCCGCAGCAGAAGGCTCATGAATCGTTCGGGTTGAAAGATGCACCATCTCGGAGGTAGTGTATCGACCACCCGCCGTGCGATGTAAGGCGGGCTGGCCTTGTCCGGCCCACGGGAAAATCGCCCCCGCAATACCAAGCCCCGGTGCACGAACTGATGCCCCCCATTTTCGAGCACGCACTAACCGTGGGACCCGAGGACATCGACGTGTTGGGGCACGCCAACAATCTGGCCTACCTGAGGTGGATGGTCTCGGCCGCGTTCCGCCATGCCGAAGCCCAGGGATGGTCGCAGCAAGACCACCTGCGATTGGGGTCGGGCTGGGTGGTGCGAGAACACCGCATCCGCTACCTGCGTCCAGCCTTGCCAGGGAACCAGGTTGTGGTACGCACCTGGGTGGCCGCCACGCGCCGCGCCACGTCGCTTCGGCGCTATCGGTTCCTGCGATCGGTCGATCAGACAGAGCTGGCTGTGGCAGAAACCCAATGGGCCTACATCAATTTCCAGACCGGAACTCCCACACGGATCCCCGCGGAAGTGGCCCAAGCCTTCGAGCTGGTCGAGCAAGGCGTGGGGTTCTAGCACTAGAAGCGACTGCCAGGGGGTTTCTCCGCTCCGGGCGCCCGCCGGGGCTCGGTAGCAAGCGCCAATGCAACTGCGCCGGCCCAGTGTGTTAGTCGAGCACCATGAATTGCGCAAATACAGACGCAACTGATATTTGCCAAACGACTTACGGGCTGATCTGCATTCGCCACCTCGGTCCGCGGCGACCGGTTGTGGGGGTCAAAGGTGCCGCGCAGCCCTCGTTTGGGCCCTGAAATCTGAAACCCAGGCTAGATTAGATGTACCGCGGTAACCGGTAATTCCGGTCGCTCGTTCGTGACCCACCGTAGCTGCTCGGCGCCGGCAGTTCCTGCCCTGACTGTACCGAGCGACGGCTGGCAAAGACTCCATGGCCTCACGTTTTTCACCTTTGAGCCCGAGTGAGCGGACGACAAGTTCTTCGCGCCGCCGCGCGTCGCGTCAGCGTCCTTCGCTGTCGGCCAAAGAGTGGTTATTTCGCCTCTCGGCCATGGCGCTTTCCTTGGCGGTCGCGCTGGCTGGGTTCGAGGTCGGCTGCCGGCTGTTCGGCCCCCGCGACAACCGGGAATGGGGCGCCAAGCACCCGCTGTGGCACCATTGGTACCTGTGCGACCATACCCAGATAGTTCAAGACGACAACGGAGAATTTGGCGGCCACGCCGCGCATTTCAACTCCGAAGGTTTTCCGATGCAGGCCGAATTGCCCGCTCCGGAAACGCCCAGTCTGCTGTTCCTTGGCGATAGCTTCACGGCCGGTCTCGAAGTGCCGGAGGCCGACCGCTATGTCACGCGCGTCAGCCGGTCGCTAGGGTTACCTGCGCTGAACTTTGGCTGCGGCAGTTTCAGCCCGCTGTTGTCGCGGATACTACTCGATCATTTTATTGACCGAATGAGTCCTGAAGCAGTGGTGCTGGAAATCAGCCCCAACGACGTCGAGGGCGACTACTCCAAGAGCCTCTTGGCGCGGCGCGACGCGGCGGGCCAAATCGTGGCGGTTCCCGACGAACGCCCGTTGTCGTCGCTAGTCTACTACAGCCACGCCCTGCAATTGGTACAGCGCTGGTATCGTAGCTGGCGATTTGAACGTGCCATGCGTGCCAAGGCCGGCGACCAGTGGCGCCCTGACCCTTGGTCGCCATACTTCACCAAGCCACTCGATGCCTGGTACACGGCGCGCGAGCGCCGAGTGATAGAAAGTAGCATCGAAGAAATTGCCGTGCGTTGCCGTCAACATGGCTGGCCGCTGTACCTGTTGCCGGTGCCCGATCGGGGCGCAGTGCTCAAAGGACAGACCGACTATTTCCGCGAGTATTTTCTGCAATTAGCGCGACGAACCCAAGTGCCTGTGATCGATCTCGACCCGGTGTTTCGCGATCGCAATGTCACCGAGTTGTTCTTCTCGCGCGATGGCCATT
>CAYSXM010000692.1:0-3007 GCA_964434905.1 uncultured Pirellulales bacterium
GCAACCGCCCGGAAACACCAGCTTGGGCAGCGAATTGATGCCACCGGCAGTGATGGCCCGGGCACCGTAGGCCAGGCGTTTGCCGCCCTCGAAGAACGGCCTGATCTTGCGGTGTGTCTTGTAGCGCTGAAACTCTTCAAACGGTGAGAGATACGGGTTGTCGTAGCCCAGGCCAACCACAAAGCCAACAGCCACCTGGTTGTTTTCCAGGTGATACAGAAACGAGCCGCCATAGGTATCGTTGGCCAGCGGCCAGCCAGCCGTGTGAATCACCAGGCCCGGCGTGTGCATCTCGGGGTCGATTTCCCAGAGTTCTTTCAGCCCAATGCCGTAACTTTGCGGGTCGCGTCCTTTGTCCAGGCCAAAGTGCGCGATCAATTGTTTGCCCAGATGGCCGCGAGCGCCTTCAGCAAAGAACGTATAGCGACCCAGCAGTTCCATGCCGGCCTGGAAATTGTCATTCGGTTCGCCGTCGCGGCTGACACCCATATTGCCGGTGGCCACGCCGCGCACCGCGCCGTTTTCGTCGTAAAGAACCTCGGCGCCAGCAAACCCCGGATAAATCTCCACGCCCAGGCCTTCGGCCTGCGTGCCCAGCCAGCGCACCACATTGCCAAGGCTGACCACAAAGTTGCCATGATTGCGAAAGCAGTCGGGCAACGCCCATTCGGGCGTCAGGAATGAACCGCTTTCGCTCAGGAACATGAAGCGGTCTTCAACCACCGGTGTATTCAGCGGCGCGCCGTCTTTTTTCCAATCGGGCAGCAGCTCGGTGATGGCACGCGGGTCCATGACCGCGCCGGACAAGGTGTGCGCGCCGACCTCGGAGCCTTTTTCGATCACGCAGACACTCAGTTCGCGCCCGGCTTGCGAGGCCAATTGCTTGAGCCGGATCGCCGCAGCCAGCCCGGCTGGCCCGCCACCGACCACCACCACATCGAACTCCATCGATTCGCGTTCGACTTGCATATTCTCGGTTCCGAAACATTCGACCCGGCGATTCTCCGGTAATCGGACAGGCGGCGCAAACCAAATAGCCTGGTTTCGTAGCCACGCCGAGTGGCCACTTGCGCAGCCACGCTCATGATCTTCGGGTGGGCCTTGTGCGAAGATTGCCTATCTTCAAAAAACCAAGGAAGAACAACGTGGGGCAGCAATTCGATCTATCAGGCAAGGTGGCCCTTGTTACCGGAGCATCCAGTGGATTGGGGACGCGTTTCGCGCAGGTTCTGGCCAGTCATGGCGCCGAGGTGGTGTTGGCCTCGCGTCGGCTCGATCGATTGAAGGAATTGCGTGCCGAGATCGAGGCGGCCGGTGGTGCCGCCAACGCGGTGGCCATGGACGTGACCGATGTCGAGAGCATTCGTGCAGCGGTGGCTGAAGCCGAGCGCGAGACCGGTCCGATCGACATTCTGATCAATAACTCGGGCGTCACCAACACGCAGCGCCTGGCCGAGGTAACGCCGGCCGATTTTGACTTTGTGATGAACACCAACGCGCGCGGCGCCTTTTTTGTTGCGCAGGAGGTCGCCCGGCGAATGATCGAACGTTCGAAATCAGCGGCACCCGGTGATCGACCGCGGCAGGCGCGAATCATCAATGTGGCTTCGGTGGCAGGGTTGCGCGCGGTGGCGCAGATCGGGGTCTATGCGATGAGCAAGGCGGCGCTGATTCAGCTAACCCGCACAATGGCGCTGGAGTGGGGGCGCTTCAATATCAACGTCAACGCCATCTGTCCGGGCTACATCCGCACGCCGTTCAACGACCATCACTGGGATACCGATGGCGGCAAGCGGCTGATCAACATGTTGCCCCGCAAACGCCTGGGTGAACCCCAGGATCTGGACGGCCTGCTGCTGCTGTTGGCCAGTGATCAATCGGGTTTCATCAATGGCTCGATCATTACAGCCGACGACGGTTTTACGGTCTGATCGGGGCGCTTCGTCCAAACCCAGATCAGAGCGGGCCGCGATCGGTTCGTTGCTGGCGGCGATTGGCGCGGTCTCGCTGGTCTTCTGGGTGGGTACGCCCGCCTGGGCCCAGGCCGATGAGTTCAAGCTTACACTGGGCTCGTACCGCAGTAGTGACGGGAGCGACGGGCGTGATCTGAATCTGCGTTGGAGCCGCGAGCATCACACCGCCTGGGTCGGTTATTACCAGGGCGAAGATTCGTTCACGCAGAGCCGTGTGGGCTACGACAACAATTTGACCTTGCCGTTCGGGCGTCTGTCGCTGTCGGCGCAGGCGGCAAGTCGTGGGTTTCTCGGGGGATCCGCGCAGATTGAGATCGGCGCGCCCTGGTTTGCTGTATTGGGTTGGGGGCGCACCAATCTGAAGCCCTACTACAACCTGAACTTTGACCCCAACGATGCGATGACATTCGGCTTGGGATGGCGCGGCCCTGCAGCCACGCAGATCAGCCTTTATCAGGTACGCGACGACAGGCTCGACACCGGCCAGCGAGTAACCCATCTGTTCATCCGTGGCCGGCCGCATGACCGGGTGCGCCTGACGCTGGACCTCAGTCACAAACGCGGGCAGGGCGATGGTGGCGGCCAGGTTCGTGCTCACGCGGTGACTGCCGGCGTGGACGTTGATCGCTGGTTTATTCGATTAGCCGATGATCGGCACGCCAATTTCGGCGCCGCGCGGATGTTGCGGTTTTCGGCCGGCCTGAGGCTCGGAGGCTGAGCGGTAAATTGGCCTGAGCGTGGCTCGGTGCTGGCTACTGAAAGCCGGCAGTATCGACCGGGCAGCCGGTTGCTTCGCGAATTTCTGCCGCGCTCACACCTGGCGACAATTCGACCAGCTTCAAGCCCGAAGGGGTAACGTCGAGCACGCACAGATCAGTGATGATCCGATTGACCACGCCCACACCGGTGAGGGGCAACGTGCATTGCGGAAGAATCTTCAGGTCGCGGCCGCCATCCTTGCGGCGCGCGGTGTGCTCCATCAGCACGATCACGCGACCAACGCCGGCAACCAGATCCATCGCCCCGCCCATGCC
>CAYSXM010000693.1:0-3002 GCA_964434905.1 uncultured Pirellulales bacterium
CCGCTTTCGCGACCGGACCAAGTCGATTGTCGACCAGGGGTTTGACCGCGCGGCGGTGGTTATCGAAAACGACGTCTGGATCGCCGCGGGCTGCGTGATCCTGCCGGGCGTGCGATTGGGACAGGGAACCGTGGTGGCAGCCGGCGCCGTGGTGGTCTCCTCCACGGAACCTTATAGTGTGGTGGCGGGTGTTCCCGCCCGCGTGATCGATCGCCGCGAATAGGTCGCACACGGCGCCAGCGCGCGGTACCCCCGGCCGGCGCGGTTACCCGTCCGGCGTTTGCCAAACTTCAACGAATCGAGAGGAACCCTCGCGTGGCATCGTTGGTAGCACGTGCATGGAACAAGGCACGCCGCCTGGGGCGCGCGCGGGTGCGCGCCGTGCGGCGCCCTTGGTCGGTGGCGGTGATCGGCTGCGGGGGAATCGCGCCGGCCCATTTCGACGGTTACGACGAAACCAGCCTGGCCCAGGTGGTGGCCATCAGCGACGTGGCTCCCGCCGCGCTGGCCCGCACGCTCGAACGCTACCGCGGCCCCCGCGCGTTTCGCGACTATCTTCAGATGCTGGCCGAGGTCAAGCCGCAAATCGTCAGCCTGTGTACCTGGCCGCAACTTCATGCCGAACAACTGGCCGCCTGCCTCGAACATGGCGTCCGCGGCATCATGTGCGAAAAACCCATGGCACTCAGCCAGGCGGAAATCCAGCAAATGCTCACCCGCTGCCGCGCGGCGGGCGTCAAGCTGGCCGTGGGGCATCAGTTTCGTTTCCACACCGCCATGGTCGAGGCACGCCAACTAATTGCCAGCGGCCGCTTGGGTACCGTGCGCAGCGTGCATGGCAACTTTGCCGGGTCGCTGGCCAATAACGGGCCCCACCTGTTCGATACGGTCCGCTTCTTGCTGGGCGACCCCGCCGCACGGCGGATCGAATGCCAGTGCCAGCGCACCCAAGGGCGGTTCGATCGGGGCTGGCCTGCCGAGGAATCGGCCCGCGGACAGGTGCTGTTCGCCAACGATGTGGAATTCACCTTTGAAACGGGCGACGCCTCGCCGGTGTGGTTCGGCATTGCCGTCGAGGGAGACGGCGGAAGGCTCGAGGTATCCCCTCGCGAGTTGAAGCTGTTGGGCAAGAAGCTACCGCTCGACACCGAGGCCGCCAAACAGCGCATTCGCCGCGATCAGTTTGTCGAGTTCGTACGCTGGGTGCGCGGCCAGGTGCCCAGCTATGTGGCCGATGGCGAGCAATCTGCGGCCAGCACCGAACTAGTGCTGGCCGCTTATGCCGCGGCCGGTGGCCAGCCAGTCGCGTTCCCCTGGACGGACTCCGGCGACGTGATTCGCCGACTGTGGCCCGAGCCGGCGCCCTCCGGGGGGGCTTTTCGGGCTGCCTCGAACGCCCTGCCGACCGATCGCCGGTTGGCACTCGATGGCGGACCCCGCGCCGTGCCCGCCTGGTTTTCCGCCATGTCGCCGGTGGGTTGGCCCGAGTGGCGCGGCGTAACGCGCGTGGTCGCTACCGGGCACCTGAACTCGGTCGGTGGCGCCGAAACTCCGGCCTTGGAACGTGAATTCGCCCAAGCCTATGGTCGCCGCCACGCGATCGCCTCGAGCTCGGGCACCGCGGCCATTCACGTGGCGCTGGGGGCCCTGGCACTCGATCCCGGCGACGAAGTGATCGTCACGCCGATGACCGACATGGGCAGCGTGATTCCCATTCTGGCCACGAACTGCTTGCCAATCTTTGCCGACATCGATCCGGTGACTGGGTTGGTAACGCCGGAGACTGTGGCCGCCAAAATCACTCCCCGCACCAAGGCCGTGATTCTGGTCCACCTGTTCGGCCGCGCCGCGCAGCCCGGCCCGATGGCAGAGCTGCTCGCGCCGCGCGGCATCGCGCTGGTGGAAGACTGCTCGCAGGCGCACTTCGCAGAGTTTCAAGGGCGCAAGGTCGGAACGTTCGGCGAGTTGGCCTGTTTCAGCTTGCAGCAATCGAAGCAAATCACCTGTGGCGACGGCGGATTGACCATCGCCGACCGCGACGACCTGGCCGAACGCGCCAGGCTGTTCGTCGACAAGGGGTGGGATCGCAAGGGAGGCAGCCGCGCACACAAATTCTTGGGCATGAATTATCGCCTGACCGAATTGCAGTCCGCCGTGGCCCGGGCACAACTAGCCAAGCTGCCGGCCATGATGCGCGCCCGGCGCGAAACGGCCGCACAACTCTGCGCGGCCCTGCGCCCCGTAAGCGGACTGCTGCTGCCCGATCGGCTGTGCGACCCGGGCTCGGCCTGGTGGAAGTTCAATTTCTTGATCGACGAGGAACTGCTGGGGCTGTCGGCCGACGCCGCGGCCGAGGCCCTGTTGGTCGAAGGGGTGCGTGTGCAGCGCGACTACCTGCCGCGACCACCGTTCGAGGAAGACGTGATCCGGCTGCAGCGCACCTATGGCAACAGCGGTTACCCGCTCTCAGCATTCAACTATCGTCAGCCGGTGATGAGCGAGTTTCCCGGCCTGATCGAGTTCTATCGCCGACAACTGATCATGCCCTGGAGCAGCCGGGTCACGCCGCGCCAGGTGCAAGGGATCGCCACGGCCGTGCGCAAGGTGCTGGCCAGCGCCGCCGAACATGCCCCGCGACGCGCCGCGGCGACTGCCAGCGGACAAACCGTGGGGGCCGGCGCAGGATGAGTTTTGTAGGTCAGGCCTTGGCCTGACGAGAACAACCGTTGTCATTCGTTCTTTGTGTCATTCGTTCTTTGTGTCATTCGTTCTTTGTGCCACTGGCTTTGCCAGTGCTCTGGTTCTCGTCGGGTGCCATTGGCTTTGCCAGTGCTCTGGGGTCGGGTGCAGAACACTCAGGAAAAATTCAGGCCGAGACCAGCTACCAAGCGATGAGCAACCGCAATCCACGCCTGCCCCGCTGGACCAAGCCGCTGCGAATCGCGCTCGGCGGGCCGTGGCTGTCTCGCGCCCGGCTAGCCTCCCGCTGGGCCTCGCTCGGA
>CAYSXM010000694.1:0-3002 GCA_964434905.1 uncultured Pirellulales bacterium
TTCCTTGCAGCCACAACACCTTCGATTCCTCGCGACGAAGTTCATGAATAATCCGCGATAACGAACCATGACGAAGTCGACCGTGAACCGCCGCCTGCTGACGAAACTGGCGCGCCGGCTCGGTGTGGCGACCGAATATCGAGATTCGCGCCAGGTGCGCCAAGCGGCAAACGACGACGCATTGGCCGCCGTGGTGCGCGCCGTTTATCCGCCGGCCGAGGGCCCGTCGTGGAAGGAATCGCTACGGCAACTCGAACAGGAGCAGGCGAGCCAACTGGTCGAGCCCGTTATCGTTTGTTGGCAAGATCAAGCTCCCTTGGTCACGTTGCGCGTGCCATCGGACTGCGCCGATCGTTCGATCGAAGCCAGCTTGACCGACGAGACTGGCCAGGTGCGGTCGCTCGCGTGGACCGCTTGCCAGGCTGTCTCTGGGGAAAGTGGGCAGAGCGCCCTCGCCCGCACGGTCCCGCGCACGGTGACGCTGCCGAGCGACTTGTTGCCGGGATACTACGACGCTGCCTGGTGTTGTGGCCCACACCAGGGACGAGCACGCGTGATCGTCGCGCCGCGCCAGGTTTACTCTTGGCCGCACCAGGCCACCGCACGGCCCTGGGGGGTGTTCGCGCCACTGCACGCTGTACGCCGCGAGCACGGCTGGGGCGCCGGGGACTTCGGCGACCTGGCCGACCTCGCCCGTTGGGCGGGAACCCTGGGCGCGCAGATGATCGGCACGCTGCCTCTCTTGCCCTGCTTTGCCGACCGTTGGGAGGGAATCAGTCCCTACGCGCCGATTAGTCGGGTGTTTTGGCACGAACTGTTTCTCGACCTCGACCAATTGCCCGAGTTGGCCGCCTCGCCTGCCGCGCGCCGGCAACTGGGGTCGGCCGAGTTCCTGGCCGCGCGGGCGGCGCTCGATGCCGCACCGCTGGTCGATTACCCCGCGCTCGTGGCGCTGCGACGGCGCGTGCTCGAACCGCTGGCCGCGGAGTTTTGGTCGGCGCCGAGCCCTCGCCGCGCTGCGCTGGAACGAGCGCTTGCCAGCGATCCCGATCTGGAACGATATGCCCGCTTTCGGGCTGCCGACGAACTCTATGGCGCGCCGTGGTCGAAGTGGCCCGCGGCAGCCGCCAGGGGGCACCTGAGCGACCAGGACGACCCACGCGGCGTCTGGCGCTATCACGCGTTGTGGCAATGGTGGTCCGCCGAGCAGGTTGCCACGCTCGCCACGCGAGCGCGACGCCAGGGCACGCCCTGGTATCTCGATTTTCCGCTGGGTGTGCATGGCGACGGCTACGACGTATGGCGCGACCCGCAACTGTTCGCGCGTGCTGTGGCCGGCGGCGCTCCGCCAGACGGTTTTTTCACCAAGGGGCAGAACTGGGGATTTCCGCCGCTAGATCCCCGCGCCCTGCGCGCCACGGGCCATGCCTATTGGATTCGAGCGCTACGGCATCACATGCGCGCCGCGGGCGTGCTGCGCTTGGATCATGTAATGGGGTTGCACCGGCTATTTTGGGTTCCGCGGGGGTTCGAGGCACGTCACGGTGTGTACGTGAATTATCCACAAGAAGAGTTCTACGCCATTCTGGCTGTGGAATCGCATCGCCATCAAACCGCCTTGGTCGGCGAAAACCTGGGGACGGTTCCCCGCGCGGTGGAATTGTCGATGCGCCAACATGGGCTCGCGCCGATGTACGTGGCGCAATTCTCGCTGTGCGATCAACCCGCCCGAGCCTTGGCACGCCCCCAGACCGGCAGTGTCGCCAGTGTGAACACCCACGACACGGCAACCTGGGCCGGCTTCTGCCAAGGGCGCGATATCGACGACCGTGTCGAACTGGGGCTGGCGACTCCGGATGAAGCCGTGGCCGAGCGCGCCGCGCGCGAGACCACGCTCGAGGCCCTGCGCACGTTTCTGGCGGCGCAGCACCTGCCACCCGGCGACCCTGCCGACTGGGCCACGACCCTGGCCAGCGTGCTAACGTGGCTGGCGCGCGGACCCGCGCAATGGGTGTTGGTGAACCTGGAGGATCTGTGGCTGGAACCGGCGCCGCAAAATGTGCCGGGCACCTGGTTGGAACGGGCCAATTGGCGGCGCCGCTGGGACCGCACCCTGGAAACCCTGGTTGAGGACGCCCAACGGACCGCACTGCTGAGGACGATCGGCGCCGGGCGCTCGCGGAACAACAAGCCGAGTCGATTGCCAAGACCAGAGCGCTCGTCTAATCTCGGAGACTTGCCTTATCCCCTTAGCCGGAGCAATCGATCCGACTGAAATCAAGGAGTTGGGTGTGCCCATGCGGCAGCGATATTCGACGTGTTGGTTAAGCGGAGCGTGGCTCGTGGCGTTGTGCCTGGGGTGCAGCCGGGTGGAACCGGTGGGCTCGGCCGCGCCCGGTTCGGACCCCACACCGGAGGCCGCAACACCAGGTGCCGTAACGGCCACTGATCCGGGCTCCGCCGACGATCCGGCCGCGCTCGAGGCCTTGAAGCAGCTCGACGCGACACTCGTACACGACCGAGCGGGCCAGGTCACGCGTGTCGATTTCCGAGAGATGGTCGTCTCGAACGAGGTGTTGGACAAACTGCTGGGACTGCCACGGTTGGTGCGCTTGGCGCTCAAGGGCCCCGACGTGACCGACGAGTCTGCACCGCACATCGCGGCGCTCGTCACGCTCAAGGAATTGGCGCTGGAAAACACCGGGCTGACCGATGCCGGCGTGGCCCAATTGGCGCCGCTTAAAAACCTGGAAGTGCTGTTCCTGCGCCGTGCGGATATCACCGGCGAGGCCCTGCAGACGGCCACGGCTTTTCCCAAACTTACACAGCTTCTGGTGCCTTACAACAACATTACCGACGACGGGCTCGCTCACGTGGCGGGCCTGGCCAAGTTGAAGGTGCTCGACCTGCGGGGCTGTTTTTCGGTTTCCGACGCGGGCTTGGCGCATCTCGAGGGCCTGGCGTCGCTCAAGGCGCTGAAAATTCGCAGCCCCCAGGTGACC
>CAYSXM010000695.1:0-2993 GCA_964434905.1 uncultured Pirellulales bacterium
GGGCCGCAGGTACACGATCATCAAGACGATGCTGGCCGCCATGGCGTACATCGCCTGATTCTGGGTGCTCGCAGCCACCGCGCCGCCAATGACACTCGACGAAGGAAAATACGCCTCCTTGGCCAGTTGTTCCGCCAGGCTGGCCAAGCCAGTTTGCACTCGATCAGCCCCGGCGGCGAAACGAACCTCCCACTGGCGATGTGCCTTGCGGCTGCCCGCCGTGTACGCTGGATTCGAGGCGGAAACCTGCACCTCGGACAGCACGCCTTGCAGCCGCTCGATCAGCGAATCGTGATCAATCGGTTGGCCAAACGTCAGATCTACCTTGCTTCCACCGACGAATACATCGGCCGCGGCATCGGTCACGCTCTCTTCCGTCGACGCGGGCCGACTGGTCGCGGCGGGAATGCCAGCCGGCGGAGCCGACACAGGCGCGGTGGTTTCCGGCGCGCTCGGCGCGGTGCTGGCGGGCGCGCTCGGCGCGGTGCTGGCGGGCGCGCTCGGCGCGGTGGTTTCAGGTGCGCTAGGCGCCGTGGCGGCAGACGGACCTTCCGTGGTCGGAGCGGGCACCGTGGTGGTGGCTTCGACTGCCGGCGCGGGAGGCGCGTCGACGGTTTCATCGGCCAGCGCGAGCTCCCACGGGCCAACCGACGCGTCAAGCAGAGATTGGTCTCCCGGCGGCGGCGGCGCGGCGTCGCTCGGAGCCGCAGGCGCTGCATCCGCAGGTGGCGGGCCGGCCGGAGCACCTTCGGCGCCTGGCACGGTTGCTCCCGAGGCATCCGATGGTACCGGAACGGCCGACGCCGGCGCGGCCGACGCAGGGGCAGCGCTGACGGCCGCTGGTGCCTCGATAACGTCTGGCGTACCAAATGTCAGGCTGTTGTAGACCAGGCGGTCGCCGAACTTGGCAATCAGTTTCTGTTCCACGACCGACAGGTCGCGCTCTGAGGTGTTGACCAGGAACCGCACACCAGATCGCTCGTCGGCCAATTGCACGTCGCTAACCGCCACATCGGCCAACTGCGCCTCGGCTACCTCGCGGCGAACATCGTTGATGCTCTGGGTCTGGTCGTCGCGAAACAATAGCTGCACCGAGGCGCCCCCGGTGAAGTCGATATCCATCAGACCTCGGCCTCGCATCACCACGCCCACCAGCCCCACGGCAATGACCAGTGCCGACACCAGGATCCAGGCGCTGGTCATGCGCACGAAGTCGATATTGGGCGTCTGGATGATCTGCATCATCGTCAGCCGGGTGATCCAGCGCGCTTTTTCTGCCACCTCGAAAATTACGCGAGCCACGAAAATGGCGGTGAACATGCTCAGCGCGATGCCCAAAAACAGCGTCACCGCGAAGCCCTTCACCTGGTCGGTGCCGATCACGTACAGCACCACCGCGGTAATCAAAGTGGTCAGGTTGGAATCGAAAATAGCGCTAAAGGCCCGCTCGAAACCGTTGCGAATTGCCATGCGAAGCGAGGCCCCGCGGCCCAATTCCTCGCGAATTCGCTCGTAAATCAGCACGTTGGCATCGACCGCCATGCCGACGGTCAGCACCAAGCCTGCCAGCCCCGGCAGGGTGAAGGCCGCCTTGATCGTGATCATGGCGGCTAGGGTCAGCAACAGGTTCATCAGCACTGCCACGCAAGCGACGAGACCTGCAAAACGGTAGTACACGGCCATGAACAATATGACCAACACCATCGACATGCCCGTGGCCATCACGCCCTTGTTGATGGTGTCGCGACCCAATGTCGGCCCGGTCAGCAGGCGGCTGATGGGTTCTTCGTCCAAGGCATTGGGCAGACTGCCGGCATTGAGAATGCCCACGATCTCGTCGACGCGTTCCTTGGTAAAACTGCCGGTAATCTGGCCGCTGTCGAAAATTGCGCTGTGAATGTTCGGCGCCGACTGCATGTAACCGTCTAGTACAATCGCCAGCTTGCGTTCAAAGCCGCTGCGGTCGGGTAGGTTGTCGCCTGTCAACTGGCCAAAAAGTTGGGAGCCGCGCGTCGAGAAATTGAAGTTCACACAAGGGCGGCCCGCGTTGTCGAAATTCGAGGCAGCGCGGGTCAGATACTCGCCATTGACGTTGTATTCGTCCTCGACCAACAGCACCTCGATCCGCGCCGGATCGGCCGCTTGGGGGCGCCACAGCGAGTCGCGATCGCCGCGCACCAGCGGCTCTTCCTGGGCCGCCACCGGCGCCCACCAGGCGCGCAACGTGCCATCGGCGCCGCGCAACTCTCGCGCCGTGCTGGCCTGCGCGTCAGCAATCAAATCGTCGTGGTCGCGGCGGTTGGCCAAAATGCGAAACTGCAATTCGCCAATACTGGAAATCTTCCGCTCGATCCGCGCTACCTCTTCGGTGTCGGCTTCGGGAATGATGATTTCCAGTTGGTTCAAGCCGTACGCTCGAATCGTTACCTCGCGAACGCCACCCGGGTTCACCCGGCGGCTGACCGCCGTGATCAGCTTGTCCATGTCGATGGTCTGACCCGACTCCACCTCCGATGGCTTCACCTGGTACACCAGGATCACGCCCCCTTGCAAGTCGATGCCCAATTTGGGCGGCCATCCAAACCAAGTCACCACCGCGCCCGCGAAAATTGCAAATAGCACCAAACCGATCTTGCCGCCGTGGTCGGGCATCCGCCATCGTCGAGCCAAAAAACTTCCCGCGACAAATGGCAAGATCAGAACTGCCAGCGTGATCGCTAGATTGATATACCAGGGCATTGCCAGATTGATTCCTATTTCGTGGGCGATGTTGTCGCGCTGCCAGGCTCGTCTGACACGACACGCACGATCGAACCCAAAGTCACCCGGATGCGGGTGTTGTTGGCTTCGTCAACTCGCAACGTCACTTCATCCAACTCAGTGCGCACGTTGGTGACCACCCCATACAGGCCTGCTGAGGTGACCACGCGATCGTCTTTTTTCAGACGGGCCAACATCGACTGGCGGTCGGTCCGCTCGCGCTGCACGCCGTG
>CAYSXM010000696.1:0-2985 GCA_964434905.1 uncultured Pirellulales bacterium
ATGCGCGGACTGCACCACATGGTCTACGAAGTGGTCGACAACTCGGTCGACGAGGCCCTGGCCGGGTATGCCCGCAACGTGACGGTAACCATCAATCCAGACGGTTCGTTGACCGTGGAAGATGACGGCCGCGGCATTCCCACCGAAGAGCACCCCGACCTGGGGTGCTCGACGCTGCAAGGCGTGATGACGGTGCTGAAGTTCGGCGGCAAATTTTCCAAGGGGGCCTATCAGACCTCGGGCGGTCTGCACGGGGTCGGCGTGACGGTGGTGAACTTTCTGTCGGAATGGTGCGAGGTCGAAGTGCGCCGCAAGGGGCACGTGTATCAACAGAGTTACGAACGAGGGGTGCCCACCAGCGAAGTGCGCCGCGTGGGCTCGACCGATCGCCACGGCACAAAAACCACCTTCAAGCCCGACCGGCAGGTTTTTCCCAACGTCAATTTCCAATATGGACTGCTGCAACGGCGCTTGCAGGAACTGGCCTTTCTCAACCGCGGCGTGAAGATCGTGTATCTCGATGTGCGGTCGGGCGAGGGGGAAACCTTTCACTACGAACGTGGCATCATCGAGTTTGTCGAACACTTGAACCGCGCCAGCGAACCAGCCCACGCCGAGGTGCTGTTCCTCAGCGGCGAGCAAGACGGCGTGGCGCTGGAACTGGCGCTGCAATACTCTGCCGAGTACACCGAGAACTTCCACTCCTATGTCAACAACATTTGCACCACCGAAGGGGGCACCCATGTCTCGGGCTTCCGCGCCGCGCTGACGCGCACCCTCAACCACTACGGCAAGAAGGAAAACATTTTCAAGGACCTGACCCCCAGCGGAGAAGACTTCCGCGAAGGGTTGACCGCGGTGCTCTCGTTGCGCGTGCCCGAGCCGCAGTTCGAGGGACAAACCAAAACCAAGCTAGGCAATGGGGAAATCGAAGGATTGGTCACCTCGCTGGTGGGCGACTACCTGTCCAAGTATCTTGAGGAAAACCCCAAGAATGCCAAGATCATTTTGCAAAAAGGGGTCCTGGCCGCCGAGGCGCGCGAAAGTGCTCGCAAGGCGCGCCAACTAGTGCGCGATCGCAAGGGGGCACTGTTCGGGCATGGGCTGCCGGGCAAGCTGCGAGATTGCACCAGCCGAGAGGTCGAACGCTGCGAACTCTATCTGGTGGAAGGCGACTCGGCCGGCGGCAGCGCCGAAGGTGGACGGCTGCGCGAATTTCAAGCGATTCTGCCGCTGCGAGGCAAGATCATCAATGCCTACAAATCGCGCGATGACAAGGTGCTGGCCAATGAAGAAGTGCGCAGCATCATCGCGGCCATCGGCACGGGAATCGGCGAGGATGGCGACCTGAGCAAGCGCCGCTACAACAAAATCGTGATCATGACCGACGCCGATGTCGACGGCTCGCACATTCGCACCTTGTTGTTGACCTTCTTCTACCGGCAAATGTTGCACCTGGTGCAAGGGGGGCATGTCTACGTGGCCCAGCCACCCTTGTTTCGCGTGCGCGCCAAAAAAGAAACCTATTACGTGCAGACCGAGGAGGAAATGAAGGGCCGCCTGCTGCTGATGGGCCAGCGCGACGCGGTGTTCGAACCAGGCGACGGCCGCCAGATCGCCGGCGACGAGTTGGCCAACATCTGCCAGGCCCTGGCCGACCTGGACGAAGCCTTGATCGCGCTCGAACGCCGCGGCGTGTCGCTGCGGGCCCATGCCCTGCGACAAGATCCCACCAGCGGCGCGCTGCCGATGTTCCACGTGTTCCTGGGCTCTCAAGAACATTGGTTCCACACCCGCGAGGCAGTCGACCAGTTCGTGGCGCAGCAAGAACAGGCGGCCGGTCGCGAGTTGACCGTGGCCGACGCGGTGTTGCCCACCAAGTCGAACGTGGTGGCGCCCCCAGGCCCCAGCAGCGCGGAGCTCGATGCGGGCTCGCGACTGCACATTGTCGAACTGCACGAGGTGCGCACCATCAACCGCGTGCTGGTCCGGCTGGCGGCGGCCGGGTTCGACGTGCAGTCGCTGTTGCCGCAAGAGCGCACCGGCTCGGAAGAATCGCGATACGTACTTCGACGGGGCGACGCCGCACAAGGCCTGCACGACCTGCGCGGGCTGGTCCAGGCGGTGCGCGCGGCGGGCGAGCGCGGGCTGACCATCACCCGCTTCAAGGGGTTGGGCGAAATGAACGCGGAAGAGCTGCGCGACACCACGCTCGACCCGGCACACCGCACGCTGTCGCAAGTGCGGATGGACGATCTGGCCGCGGCCGACGAACTGTTCCGGGTACTGATGGGCGAAAAGGTGGAACCACGCCGCGAGTTCATCGAAAAACACGCGCTGGAAGTGCGGAACCTGGATGTGTAGGTTTTGCAGTTTCGTAGGTCAGGCCAGGGTCAGACCTACAAAGCTGTCGGTGAAACGTGTACTCCCTGAGTGAATCAAGTGGTGCCGCCCGAATGGGATGGGCACGCAGCCAGAGCACTGGCAAAGCCCAGTGGCACCCAGAGTAGGTCTCGACAGGCCACGGCGTGACCAACAACTACTGACCAACCGCTGCAACCCTGCCGCTGCTACGGCTTTGGGAACTCGAATGGCAGCACGTCCGGGGTCACACGGACTTCGGTCGTCAGCTTCAACGGCGGATGACCGGCGCCCAGGCCAGGGTACACCAGCTCGACAAAATAGGCCGTGAAGCCCCGCTCGGGCTGTTCCACGCGCGCCTCGAAACTGCCGTCGGGGCGGGCGGTCAGCGGTGCGCTGTGATAGGCCGGCCCCAGCACGTCGAGCCGGAAATCGCGCGCCGCGGCGTTCGTGGCTCGCCACAGGTTGGCTGCCAGCGGCCGATCGACCGGTGTCACCACCACCTGCCCCGGCCCCTCGAACTTCCAAGAAAAACGCGGCCGTGGCCGACCGGCCAGCAACATCTCATAAAAGGGTTGGATCGTCTCGCCCGCGTCGCGGTTGGCCAGCGAAAGCTTGGCGTTG
>CAYSXM010000697.1:0-2985 GCA_964434905.1 uncultured Pirellulales bacterium
CCACGACCTTGCGGCCACAAGAACCTGAATCTTGCGCGTCTGCCAATTCCGCCACCCGGGCAGGTGTGCCGGCCAAATGCCCCTGACCATGGGCTAACCCTGAAACAGGGGCAACCCCCGGTCGACTGGGCGCTCGACCCGCGGAAGCCTTGGTTATACGCAGGCAGGCCGGCACCTTCAAGCGGCCCCTGGCTTGGCAGCCGTCAATGGTGCGTCAGCGGTTCGTCCTCGTACGTCGAGTGAATCGAGCACGTTGCCCAGGATTGCGAGGAACTCGTCCAGGTCTGCCTCGGTGTGTGCCAGCGACAGGTACAGCATGGTGCCCATCGGGTTCAGGAACACGCCCCGCTCGAACAGTGCCAGGGTGACTTCGCCGGCGACTTGGGGCCAGCGATGCCGGCTGCTGCGATAATCGTGAACCGGTGTGTCGGACAAAACGAACTGGGCCAAGGGCCCATCGCCAAGCACCTGCGCCGAGATGCCGCGCTCGTCGAATGCCGCGCGCATGCCGCTCCGCAGATAGGCTCCCAGTGCGTGGAGTTGGCCGTAAACGCCAGGTCGCCCCAGCACCTGTAGCGTGGCCCGCGCAGCAGCCGCCGACACCGGATTGCCCCCCAAGGTCGACGCGGTCCAGACATAGGGCGCGCGCCCTAGCCGGCTTTCGATTACCAGCTCCATCAGATCGGACCGACCGCCAAACGCACCGATCGGGTAGCCGCCGCCTAAGGCCTTGCCATAGGCCACCAGGTCGGGAACGACGCCGTAATATTCCTGGGCTCCTCCGGCCGCCAGGCGGAACCCCGTGACGACTTCGTCGAACAACAGCAGCACCCCGGCACGTTGGGTGGCCTGGCGCAGTCCGGCCAGGAAACCCGGCGCGGGCGGCACACAGCGTTGCAAGGGCTCGACAATCACCGCTGCCAGGTCCGGCGCTCTTTGGGCGATCAGTTGTTCCGCGAAGTCGAGATCGTTAAACGGCGCGACCAAGAGCGTGTGCTCCACCAAGGCTTCGATTCCGGCCGAAGTGGGTTGAGGCCGGGGATAGTCTGCCGGAGCCTGTGGGAACAGGCTGGTCACTCCGGCTTCGTTTGCGCCGTGGTAGGCGCCTTCGAACTTCAACACCAATGGACGCCCGGTGGCGGCGCGGGCTAGGCGTTGGCAATACATCGTAGCCTCGGTTCCCGAGGCGCAGAATCGCACCTGATCGCAAGCGGCAGAGAGGCGGACCAATTCCTCGGCCAAGGCCAACGACTCGTCGCTGATATAGCTGAAATTCGACCCTCGCGCGGCCCGCGCTTGAACGGCGGCTACGACCTCGGGGTGCGCGTGCCCGACCAGCACCGAGCCCCAACCCAATGAGAAATCGAGGTACGCGCGCCCCTCGACGTCCCACAACCGGGCCCCATGGCCGCGCTCGATCACCCGCGACAACTCGCGCGGCAGGTTGAATTCGCCGTTCGATCCGGCCGGAAACACACGCCACGATCGGTCGCTGGATTGGCTCATACCGAGGCACTCTGGGGTTATAAACCAAGTCGCCAGTAATCTGTCGACGGGCTTAGCAGCCGCTCGCCGGGGCCCATCGTATCCGACAACCCCGGTGGCCGGGCAGACTTGACCGGTGTGGCATGTCGATCGGGCGGTTGTGGCGGGCCGGGTTTTCGCTAGACTCGGCGCCGTCTGGTTGTCAGGTGCCTGGCGAGTGCGGGGCAGCGACCAACGATTGCCCATTGAACAGAAGCCCCGCTTGGCCCTGCCCTGTACCCGCGCGCCGCACTCCCCCCAGCCCTGCCCTGCCCTGCCCAGCCCAGCCCAGACCATTCCTGCACATGAGGAACGGCGCATGTCCCACACGGTTGGCTCGTCGATTCAACGTTCTGCCACTCGGCGTGCGTGGTGGCCCTGGGGTGTGGCTGCTGGCGCCATGGTGGCCGGCTGCTGCGCAAGCACGTTGGCCCAGGCGCAGGTCGCCACCGCCGAACCAGCCTATCAGGGCCATGACCGTATCGAGACCTGGCGAGACAAAACCATTTTGGTGGTCACCCCGCACCCCGACGACGATACCTTTTCGGCCGGTGGCACGCTGGCCCTGTTGGCGCGGCAAGGGAATCGCATCCACATCTTGATCTATACCAGCGACAACGCCGGTTCGAATGATCCCCAGATGACCAAGGACCGTTTGGCGGTGATTCGTCGTCAAGAGGAAGAAGACGCCTGCCGTTTGTTGGGCATCGCCCCGGATCAAATCACCTGGCTGGGCTACGACGACGGGATGCTGGAATATGTCGATGGTCGTGAACTGACCAAGCAGGTCACGCGTGAGATTCGCCGCTGGCGGCCCGACGCGGTGTTCACGATCGACCCGGGCGCCCCCTACGAGCAATGGCACAAGTCCGACCATCGTGCTGCCGCGATGATCACGGTCGACGCGATGCGCGCCGCCGGCTGGCGGCTGTATTTTCCCGAACTCGAAGCCGAGGGGTTTGCCGCGCACACTGTGCCCGTGGCGTTCCTGTATTATTCAGCGCAACCGAACTACGAGGTCGACATTGAGACCGTGCTCGATCTCAAGGCGCGCGCCGCGGCCGCGCACACGAGCCAGTTTGGTACCATGGTCACCCACTACGACGCCTCGAACCTCGATGAGCGGCGGGCCGGCTTGGCCAAACTGCTGTTGATCAGCCCGATTGTCGAGCGCACCGGTGGCCGCGCGGTCGAACGGTTTCGTCGCTCCACGCGGTATGGCGGTTGAATGGTATGGCGGTTGAACGGCCGAACCACGCATGCCAGCAGGCCGCACTTTGCATCGGTCCCTAACCCCGAATTATTCATGAGACTTCTGCTGCGGAAGGGAACGTGTCGCGTCTGCCGCGTCAAACCGCAATCGCCCCTGGCTCACGTATTCACCAATACTCTGCGCGGGTCGATCGCGGTTTTCCTTGCAGCCACAACACCTTCGATTCCTCGCGACGAAGTTCATGAATA
>CAYSXM010000698.1:0-2985 GCA_964434905.1 uncultured Pirellulales bacterium
CGTCATCGCAAGTGTCCTGGTTCACCGGCCACTGGAATTTCGACGGCGTGGATTAGCGTTCGGTAAGGAGCATCCTGCCGAGAATTTCGCGGCATCCAGCCGCGAAGGTTTATCGCATCGAGCCGATCCCGGAGCCTTGCCGCCAGCCGCGATGGCGAGCTAGCGGCCGAAGGGATGGGGAAGGTCAGGCGGCGTGATGAATCACCACCGCCCGTCCTTCGTTGCTTGGAGCCTGGTCTGTCAAGCAACCGGGCCCTTCGGTCTTGGCCCCTGGATCGGCGCTCGGGTCGGTCCTCACTGTGGCCCTATCCTCCGCCCAGGTCATCTTCGTTTGTAATCAGCGGTTCATCAGCAAGCAACTTTTCGCTGCAGAGCGCGTTGGGCCCGCGCCTCTTCCAGCTTGCGATCGCGCTCGGCAAAGATCACGTCCTCCAAGCCGGCGAGCTTGTCGGCCGGCGCGACATAACCCATCTCCGAATGCAATTGCACCATGTTGTAATGCGCCACATACGATGCCACCAACCGCCGCGCCTCGTCGGCATCTTCGGGGCAAGCCGGCCGAATGCACTCGACCTTCAGGCTCTTGTGCCAGCGCTCCAACTTGCCGTTGCTTTGCGGATAGTAGGGTAAAGTCCGCACATGCGTCATGCCGCTCGTGGGAATGAACTCCTTGAAATCCTTGGCGATAAACTGTGGGCCGTTGTCCGAAATGATCCGCGGCCGGGCATCGGGAAACTTCTCCTTCGCGCGCTGGACGATCGTTTCCACTTCGCGCTCGGTCATGCTCTCACGCAGCTCCCAATGCACGATGAACCGGCTGTAACCATCCAACAGCGAACACAGATAGCAAAAAGTGCCGCCCAGGTTGACGTACGATATATCCACGTGCCAGTGATCGTGCGCCCGCAGGGGCTGCACGAAACCAGTCCATTTTTTCGAGAGTTTTTTCCATTTTCGGTCCCAACGCCCGGCCTGCTTGAGCACGCGGACACGCTGGCCGTGATCGATCAGGTAATCAGTCACTGGGATCAGCAGGGCCGGCTTGAGGTGCCTGCGTTTCTGTGGACAGTCCAACACACTAGTTTCAGGGGTCGGAGGAGGACCGTCCCATGGTTCGAAAGAAGCCTGCCGCACCCACCAGAACTCGCCGTATTTTCACTGAATAGTTCCGCCGCGAGGCAGTGCAGATGCGGTTGGACGGGCACACGGCCGCCTCAGTTGCCGAACGCCCGGGGCCGTCGAGTTCCCACTTCACTAACCTCTGGAAGATGAATTTATTAGTCCAGACCAGTCGCGACCCGTGGCGCAATCGCTCGAACACGCTGACCAAGACTTCGTGTCCGTTTCTTTTCGCAATTCGGCCAAGTGGTCGCGCGGAACGCCCCCGCGACCATCGCGCTATCTGCCCACCACTGAAACGGGCGGTGCCGCCACGGGCAGGTTGCTCACTCGCTGGAAAAGCGTTTCGATCAGGCTGGCCAACAGGTCGGCCTCGGCGCTTTCGAGCAGCAAGGCCGTTTTGTCGAGCAATGCCCGCTTGGAATTCATCGCTTGCGCGGCGGCCAACGCACCCTCCGGAGAAAGCGCGCCGCCGTGGCCAAACCGACTGAAAAGCTCCGCAAAATCGTCCGCAGTCCAATCGCCAAACAGCTCAGGATGCTCCGCCAACGCTTCCATTACCGCCGGGTTGGAATCGCGATCGAAGCAGGCCTGGTCCGACAGCATCGTCGGCAGCAACAGTTCGAGCGTGGTGGCACCCAACGCGGCGGCCAATCGTTGCACCGTGCGCGCATGGGGCCGCTGCCCCTCCCCTCGCACCAACGCCTTGACCGTCCGCGGGTCGAGCCGGCTACGCGACACCAGCTCGTCTAGCGACAGCTCGGCCTGCGCTAACCGCTCGCGAAGATTGGTAGTGAAAACAGATACCGGCATGACGCGACTCGGCACCTCGTAGCGGGGCGGCTGGCCCACTGCCAGGCACTTGCTTCAGATGTATACATATGTATATTAGTCGGCTTGCGGGTCGTCAAGCGAATTTCCCCCAGAAACCGAGGTGGCGGGATGCGACACCAGCCGGCGCGGCGACGCGGGTACCGGGTGTGGTTGGTGGGCCGAACCGGCGGAACAGGTCCTCTGCGCGCCAACCAGGTGGCGGCCATTCGACCGCTGATCGAAGGTACCTTGGCACGCCGCGCAGCGCGCCAATATGTACAGCGGTTCAACACGGCCCTGGGTGCCGAACGCCAACTCTGCTGGGCAGTAGCTGTGCCGGTCGAAGTGCAATACGCCGGCGACTTGTGTGCCGGTAGCCCCGTAGTGCGTTGAACTGCCGCCCACGGCCACCGCAGGCCCAGCCACGCCGCTCAGGGATTACGCGGCTGCGCCGAACTGCCGACGCGAGTGAAACAAGCCATGGCTGCCGGAATGGAATAAACGATGAACATTTGGCCGGGGCCGTACGACAGCCAGCAAGCGTCGCCCGCCAAGTAGTAAGATCCGCGAAACATCCGCACCGCCAGCACCATGTCG
This sequence comes from uncultured Pirellulales bacterium, assembly GCA_964434905.1. Lineage (GTDB taxonomy): Bacteria > Planctomycetota > Planctomycetia > Pirellulales > CAYNRE01 > CAYSXM01. Next base: position 2,530 of record CAYSXM010000698.1, read on the forward strand.
CTTAACAAAAACAGCGCCGCGCCAACGGCCAACGGCAGGAACCACCGGTGTGCCAGCGCCATCGCGGCCGCCACGCCCGCGGTGCCAGCCAACAATAGAGAATAGGGCAGGGCGGGCCACACCAAGCCGCGCGCCAACGTGCCCTGGTAAACGGCCAGGTACCAGCCGACCACCGCCACCAGTTGCCATGCGAGAATGGCCACCATGCCCAGCGGTGAGCGCAGGCCGGCGCGGCGACCCACGTCGCGGCAGGCGGCAATATAGAACAAGTGGCCGACGCCAAATGCCAGGATCGCGCCGAGCACGGGGTCGGGCAAGCCGAAGCTGGGCAAACGGTCGGCATTGAACAGATCGCCTAGAAAACCCAGACACATGCCGACCGCAACGAACAACGCATACCGCGCCGCCGGTGTGCGCCGCGCCGCGACGGCCCCCAAACCACTCGCGACGACCAAG
>CAYSXM010000699.1:0-2984 GCA_964434905.1 uncultured Pirellulales bacterium
GTGGTGGCCCCCGCCGACGTCCAGGCCCCGCGGGCGCCGCTCCCGCTGCGCTCCGCCCCGGTGGTGTCGAGCGGTCTGCAGCGCAGCACCTACCGCGACGACGATCGCGACTCCTACAGCCGTTATCCCTCGGCCTATTGAGCCTGGCCCGCGGTGCTAGTTCAGTGCTGCTGGAGCGACTTCGATGGTACCCAAGTCTTCGACCTTGTCCGCCGCTAGCTTCAGTTTGAAGCGGCCCTTGGCCCAGGCCTTCTTCGCTTCCAGGGCTCCCTGGTTTCCCTTGCCGCGCTCGTGCCAGACCTGAAACTCGATCTCCTCGCCGGCCGGCAGGTTCGCAATTTCAAAGCTGCCGTCGGAATGGGTCACGGCAAAGTAGGGATCGTTTCGCGGCAACACATAGGCTTTCATCCAGGGGTGGATATTGCACGTGACGGGAACCGGCATGTTTTGGGCGCGCTTGAACACATGGCGCTGATCGGCGCCGGCAGGCAGTAGCGGATTGAGGGCCGTGTCGCCGACCGGACTGATGTTGCTGTTGTGGCCGACAGGATCGCTGTTTTTTATGACCAACGTTTGACCAACACGCAGCGGTAACACATGGCTGAGAAAAACGCACTCCTTCTGATCGAATAGCACGTCGGCCTGCGCATCTTTCTCGTACGATTCGTGAACGCGAGATACCTTGCGCGCGAAGATGACAACGTTCTTGATTCCCTTGGTTTGCGCATCGACCAGTAGCGACTCGTTGACGATGGGATGCACATCGCACACGGCGCCGTCCTTGCCGCCGGTTCCCAGTGGCGGCAAGACGGGGGCCTCGCCCTGGTACACAAACTTGCCCCGGAGTGTCCCCCAACTGGCGGCGGCGAAGGCCCGTGCCGCAACGGCGGTGCGAACCGCCAGCGGCGCCGGAAGCTGTTCCTGCGGAAATAATCCGGCGGCCACGGTACCGACGAGCGCAAGCGCCGCGCCGGCCAGCCAGGTGCCGCGTTGGTGAATACGCATGGGGAACTCCTATCAAGGTGGGACGGACTTCTTGTCCGGTTGGTTTAACTGAGGTTTCTGGGGTTACTGAGGGCCGCTCGCGGCGCACCCTTCGCACGAATCGGTGGGTTCGGTGGTCGTCGGTTGCAAAATGGGCAACGCGGGCGGTTGGATGGTCAACCGGGTTCGCTCGATCGGTAGGAACGCGGCCAACAGCCGTCCGGCTTGTTCGTAGAGGCCGCGTTCGGCCTTGTGTCGCAGGGCCAGCGAAAACGAAGGCACCCACCACGCCAGGTGGTCGCGTACAAACGCCGCACGTGCCTCGCGGCAGACGTGGGCCTGTTCGTGGCGCTGTTCCTCGGTGTCGGCCTGGCGCGCTTGGCGCTCGCGCATGAGCAGCAGTGCCGCAAATTCCAGTTCCAACGCCAGGTGGTCGGGCCGTTCGTGCTGCCCGCTGCCTGGATGTACGCCAAACGCGCTATAGAACCCGGCGATGTCGGCCATTTGCTGGGAACGATAGAAGGTGTCGTCGTTGGGGGTATATTCCGTTTCATAGGGAGGACATTCGCGACAGAGCACCAGCCCGAACACGCGGAAGTATTCGTCGGTGTCGGCACCCGCGAGTTGGCCTAGCTCCTTGAGCAATGGGCGGACGTCAAGATCCTCGCTGGGCAATTCTCCGTATCCCAGAGCGATGCACTGCACAGCGTACGTCTGGCGAAGTAGATCGCCGGCATTGGTGACCATGGCCTGGTTATCGTGATCGAACAACAGCGAGTGCTGCTGGCTTGCGCGCGGATCGCTTAGCAGCACCGACAGATACCGATAGAGAACCTCACAGGCCAGATCGTGGGCCTCTTGCTCGGTCGTGTCGATTTCGCCGCAGACTGTGGCCGACATGGTGGAATCCTATGCCCAAGAAATTGGCTACGCGTGGCGTTGGTCAAATCGAGTTGGCGTGTTTCTCGCGAGGGCGCTCGAAGATCGGCTCGTCGATGGTTACGCGGACCACTTCCTTGTCGAACTTGTTGAAGCCGATCACCGTGTCGTTGAAGATCTCTTGCAGTTTGACTTCGCCCGATGGCATCTTGACGGGAATCTCCGCGACCTTGGGGCCCTTTTCGATTTCGAAGCGGAACAGAATCTGTCGCTGAGCCCGGAACAGTTGCAAGACGGCCAACAGTTCTCGATCAGGGCAAACATATTGCTCGATCGCCGATTCCACGCCGGGCCCGAACATTTGCGTGAGGTAAGGTCGGGGTACCCAGCGGGGAGGAATGTAAAAACCGTTCGGCTCGGTGCCAAACTGTGGGTACAAGGGCAAGGCCACCTGCCGTTCGCGGATCAAGAAATAGAGCGGGTTGCCGGGGTTGGGCTCCCAGCGGCGGTCGGCGCCGATCTTGACCAACCCCTGGAGGCGGATCTTGCCGACGCAAACGCTCATGCAGCGGGTTTCCACCGGCGCGCCGTCGGGGCATAACTCGGGATCGCTGCCCTCGATGCGCGGATAGCAGCCCACGCACTTCTCGCTCGTGTGGGTGTTGGGGCGGTACATCACCTTCTTGTAGGGACAGCCTTCCACGCACTTGCGATAGCCTCGACATCGCGATTGATCGATCAGCACGATCCCGTCTTCGGGACGTTTGTAGATCGCCTGCCGTGGGCAGGCCCCCAGGCAACCGGGATAGGTGCAGTGGTTGCACAGGCGAGCCAGGTAGAAGAACCACACGCGATGTTCGGGCAATTGCGTCGAGCCGTTGAACCGACCGGGCTGCCATTTGCCACCCGTGGCGGAATCTTCATGCACGTTCGGCGCAGCCCACTCCTGTTCGGTGGGCAAATAGCCCAGCACGGTTTGCGGACCTTCCGGGCCAACGCGCTTCGCGGCGGCCTCGAAAATGGTCTTGCCGTCGAACACGCCATAGGGCTTACTGGCAGAGTCTCGGTCCACCGCGTTCCACGACTGCCCGCCGGGGTTCGAGGCCTCCAGCATCTCCAAC
>CAYSXM010000700.1:0-2982 GCA_964434905.1 uncultured Pirellulales bacterium
CCGCTGTAAACTCAAATCGGTCTATCCCAAAATTAGGCTGTGACAAAGCACTAGTTCCACCACCATCGGCCACGTAGCGGTGCTGGCGAGTGGCGGCGCGCCTCGGCCGGCGCGGTATTGGCCTCGCGCTGGTCGATGGCTTGCCAGCTATTGATCTCCACTCCACCCGACGCACTGATAATGTAATTCCGCCCTTGCTTCACAAAACTTGCCTGGGTGGGCACCTGCTGGGGCGCCGGCACCTCGGCAGTCGACAGCGGACCAGCCTCGGTCAACAACGGGAAACTGGCCCCCACGCGTGTGGTCAAGCCTTCCTTGTGAACCAGAGCCGCCACGAGCGCTAAATCCATCAAGTTCACCAACTCACCGAACACCGGCAGTCGGCTAGATAACTCGTCATATCGTTCATTCATCAAATCGGCCCATTTGGCGGCCGTGGGGTTCGCCTGACCGGTCCCCTGACGGCGGCCATCGGCCGACACAAACTCTTCCTCGGTCAACACCTGCACGCTGCCTGCCCGGAATTCCCAGGCCAAACCGGCCGGGTCGGCCAGCAGCGGTTGGTAGTTCATCGCCAGCCACCACCGTGGCATCATCCCGCTGGGCGGGCCACCCTGAGATTTCAACAGATTCAAGAAGCTCGGCAATCCGGACACCGGCGAACGCTCGAAACCCATGGCCAAGCGCTTCATGCGATAGTCGGCCGCCACCAAAACGCGGGCAAAGCGGCTCGTCGCCGGCACCCCGGTAATGGTGATCGCCTGCGGACCCAGACTGTCCTCGATCGACGTCAAGGTTTCTTCCGGCCGGGGGCCAATCGACTGCTGTGCGTCGAGAAACTGCTTGAGTCTTGCCAGACCAGCTTGCGTGGGGTCGATCGAACAGCTTATCGGCGACCGCGACGCCTCGGGCGCCGAACGCAACGCCACGAGCAAATCCTCCAGCAACATCACTGGCCGCCCGGTTGTCTGACCCACCACCGTGCCGTGGTCGTCAACGCGCCAGCCCTCGGCCGGTCCGGCGATAACGATGTCGTGCGATTCCGGATACACAAACACATAGCGAATCCGCTGTAGGCCAGCCAAATAGACGAACGCATCGTCGATCGGGCGGCCATCGCGCAGATGCTGTGCGAGTGCGGCCTCGAGTTCGCGCAGCGAAACCTTCCGCACGTCGGTGGGCTGTTGCATGTCGGTCGGTGCCGCGGCCAGTGCTTCGCGGCGCATGGCGCGCAGCCGACCCACCACGTCGACATCGGCATTCTGCAACATGCCGGCCGTGTCGACATACACGCCGCCGACGTTGTTGAACGAGAAGCTGCTACCAGTGCCACCACCAACGCCACCACCACCACCGCCGCCGCCACCAAGTCCGCCGCCCAATTGCGCCAGCGCGGTCTGTGCCGCAAGCGCCATGGCCAGGTTGCACAACGCCACGATCGACCAACGCGCACCGCGCACGGTCCCATGTGGACAGCGCATGGAATTCATCCTCACTCTGGTGTTCCGAATGGCACTCTGGCCAACTTCAGGTCGAAGTTTGTGGCCCAGAGCGGCCCCCTGGCGACGAGCCAAACGCGACCCCCTCGTAGCCGGACAGGCGCCGCGGAAAAAGCGTTCTGGAATGGGCCGTGCGAAAATTGCCCACACAGGCGGGCCCTCGGTCGTGGGCCGCACAGTCACCCCAAACTAGCTGTCTCCATAATCCAGACTAGTCGGATTGCCGGCCAAAAGCAACAAAACCTGGCCAGTCAACGGGTTGCAAGACCCCCAGAACGCAAGTTGCACCGACTCGCCCCCCGTCGTCAGGGGGGACATCCCCACGCCCCAAGCGGACGAGGCGTCCTCCCAGGCCATGGCCCCAACACGGACCAACGCGCTCTGATCTGCGGTAGTCCCCAAGACGCCAGCCCACGGCGGCCAGCTAGGTGGCTTGGCAAGCCCTGCCCTGACCGCGTCGGCCCGGCTGCCATTCAAGCCGGGCGTGCGGCCTTCCCCCCTAGCCGGAATCGAAGACTAGGGTCAACTGCCTCGCAACATCCGGCGATCGTTTCGAGGTCGCGATGCGGCGCTGTAGGATGAACCACGGGTCGACCGGCCTTGCCAAGTCCCTTCCCCTAATCTCTGTTCGCGCTCGAGGTGCCTCGCTTCATGTTGGCGTATCTCGTTACCCGTGAAGGTGCCAAATGGAGCGACGTGTATCGTCTGATTCCCGGGCAAGGAACCACACTCGGGCGGGCGCCGTCGAATCAGATCGTGCTCAAGGACGATCGCTGTAGTCGTTGCCACGCCGAATTGTTCTTCGACGATGGCAAATGGACTCTCCGCGATTTGGACAGTCGCAACGGCACCTTGTTGAATGAAGAGACCACCACGGGCGATCGACCTCTGGCGGCAGGAGACGTCATTCGCATTGGTCGCGCCCAATTCGTGTTTGTCACCGATCTGTCGCAGGCGTTTGCCGACGGCGCCTTGGCCGACCCGCCGACCGACCCCGATCAGGTCGACACGGCCACGCCTGCCACGGCGGAAACGCCACGGCCCAGCACCGAGCCGACGATCACGCACCGCCGCGACAAAACGCGTTTTCTCAATGCCCAGGCGCCCGCCTTGAATGTTGCGGAATCGGTCGGCGGGGCGGCGACGACGTTGTGTCGTCTGGCATTCGAATTGGCTCAATGCACGGATGCCATTCACCTGACCAAATTGGCGATCGACGGCTTGTTCGAAGGCACGCGCACCGATGGCGGCGCTATCCTGCTGTTACCCCGCAGCGTCAAAGGCGAGGCTGCCGCCGGCGCGCTCGAGGTCAAGGCCTCGCGATCCGACACTTCCCAACCGTATCAACGTGTCTCGAAGTATCTGGCTTCCACGGTGCTGCGCGAAGGCGAGGCCGTCTTGGCGCGCAACGTGCTGGGAGACAGCCGCGTGAGCAGCCGCGATTCGAAGAGGCGCGCGTCGGTCGTGTCCTGGGACAGATACC
>CAYSXM010000701.1:0-2974 GCA_964434905.1 uncultured Pirellulales bacterium
CGCGCACCGCCAGATGTGCCACATGCTGGCCATCGGGGCTGAAGACGGGGCCGCCCACTGCCGCGAACGGCTGGCCCGGTTTTCCGTCGATGACAACGTGCGATTTCCGGTCGTCCTCGACGGCGTAACCCCAGCGGCGACCATCTGAACTAAACGCCAGGCTCTGCTCGACCACATCGCCTGTATCGAGCCCACCATATTCGGGGCTAGGCTTCCCGTCGATCACCACTACCTGGCGGAAACTACTTGGTTCGGCCACATAGCCCAGGTGCAATCCATCGGCGCTGAGCACGATATCGCGGAGGTGGATCTCTTCAAATCGCAGCGGCTGTTCCTGGCCGTTGTAGACCACAAAGAACTTGTCTTTGGTATCCTTGGCGATGTAACCCAACTGGCCGCTAGAGCCAAAAAAGAAATTGTCGATCAGCTTGGCCGGTCCATGGTCATGTACGATTTGCGGTTCACCGGGGGCCACGGCATCTTCGCGCATTTGGTAGTCTTCGCCCAGGTCGACGGCATAGACCACGCGCTGGCCATCGGCCGTGAAGGCCAGTTCCCAGTTGAAGCCGGCATCGGTTCGGCCGATCTCGCGACCGTCGATCAAAATGGCGTGTTCCGATGTCGCAGGAGAGATGCGGACGATCGCGGCCACATGCTGGCTATCGGGGCTGAACACGGGCTGGCCCACGTCGGAATAGAGCACGTCGCTAGGCTGGCCATCGACGACCAGGCATTCGTTGCGGCCGCCGCTGTTTTCTCGTTTTATCTTGCCGACCCAGGCGGTGTGCAGGCTGTCGGGGCTGAACACGAACTTCTGGGGTTCGGCGCCATAGTCGTAGGTGTGGGTCTTTCCATCGACGACAAAGCCTTGCTCCGTGGCATGCGCGAACCGCCGCCCGTTGGGGCTGACCCAGAAACTTGGCTTTGCGGCATCGCGTTGGGTCAGATCGACCGCAGTCACCGAGCCCAGCGCCACTTCGGCTACGACCTGCCGCGTGGGCAGATCGGCGGCCACTGTGCTGACGGCATAGCTGGCAAACAGCCCCAGCGCCTGCACGGCGTAAAGACCAAAAGGACCCGCGACGCAATAGATACGGCGATTGGTAACCACGGGCAAATCTCCCAGAGCAACACGTAGCAGGACGGGGACTCGAACGCGTGCCCGGTCCAAGGCACGCGGCGCCACAGGTTCGCGCGGCAAGGTCACGCTGCCCCACAGCGTACTGTCTGGCAAGTCGCCGTTCGAGAGCCGCCGCAGCGGGGGCTCACCTTCAGCGTCGAAATGCCAGGCTCTGGCGGCAACGCGAAGCACCTGCCGCGAGGGTGCGGTATAAAGGGCGGGCTACTGCATGTACCGAAGAGTGGATCGACTAGTGTACTAAAAGAATGAAAATAGGTTCCCCGTGGAACGATCGCGTTGGCTAGTGGTGCTGGGTGCGTTGTTGGTACAGCCGTGCTTGGGCGCAATCTACGGTTGGGGGGTTTTCGTGCCGGTGCTCAAGGCCACGCGCGCGGAATTGACCGTCACCTATTCGGCCGAGCTATTGCAGGTCGACCCCAGGGCGCACGCGGCGCTGGTGTCTGAGTTCCGCGCCATCAAACAGCGCTTGGCCCAGGCCCATGCCGCCGATCGGCCCCAGGCGAAGCAATCGCTCGACGACTTTTTGAAGAGTGTGCCCACCCGGCTGCCTGTCGCCGAAGCGGTTTGGACCCGGCACCATTACGGATTCTCCGGTACCCAGGCCCAGGGAGTGTTTTCGTTGGGGCTGTTGGTGTTCGCGCTGGTCATGGTTTTCGCCGGGCGTTGGCAAGATCGCGTCGGCCCCCGCGTGGTCGCGCTGGCCGGCGGCTTAGTGCTAGCGGCCGGTTACGCACTGGCCGCTGCCTGTGGAACCAGTCATACCGCGGTGTTGGTCGCGATCGGCGTGATCGGCGGAGCCGGAATTGGGTTGGGCTATGTCTGCCCCATCGCCGCGTGTGTGAAGTGGTTTCCCGACTTGAAGGGTTTGGTCACCGGGTTGGCCGTAGCCGGTTTTGGCGGCGGCGCCTATCTGTTCATTCGCCTGGCGGGCAATTGGGGAAACTGGCTGGCAACCGGCGGTGTCGGCGGAACCTTCTGGAATTACGCACTAGTGTTCGCCGTATGTGTAAGCTGCGGCGCGCTGCTGTTGCGCAATCCGCCAGGGGGCTGGCAGCCCGCGGGTTGGGCGTCTGGATCGACCAAGCCGGGCGCGGGGGTGACCGATATGGGGCAACGCGAGCTGGTCAGGTCCCCGGCGTTTTGGATGCTCTGGCTGGCATTCGTTTGCGCCAGCGGCTGTGGGCTGATGGTGATCGGGTCGCTCAAAGATTTTGGAGTTCGGGAAGGGGGCCTGTCCGACGCACAGGCCGACGGCGCGCTAGCGCTGTTGGCATTGTTCAACGCGCTCGGGCGCATCGTGTGGGGCACCATGTCGCAGCGGCTAGGCGCGCGGCGGACGCTGGTGGTGGTCTCGTTCCTGCAAGCCGCGATGGTGTTGGCGCTGGTCGAACTCGGTTCGCGCGAGTGGACGCTGGGGCTGGCCGCTTGTTGGGTTGGTTTTCAGTTCGGGGGCAATCTGGCCTTGTTTCCACTCTTGACGGCTGAATTCTTCGGCACGCGCAACCTGGGGGCCAACTATGCCCTGGTGTTCACCGGCTACGGCGTCGGCGGCGTGTTGGGCCCGCTGTTGGCGGGCAGCGTGTGGGACTTGCTGGGGTCGTATCGGTGGGCATTCTTGCCGGCGGCCGGCGGGTGCCTGTTGGCGATGTTGTTGGCGGTGCTCGTGCGGGGGCCCGGCGCCTCGCATGCCGAGCCTTGAGCCGCGGTCGAGCACCCAGACCCTACCGCAAGTTACGCTACCTGGACCTTGGCGTGAGGACTTAGGTGCGATTTTGATGGCAAGTCTTCACTACCTTTGGTCGCTTTCGGTCAACGCAACGGAAGTCAACGCAA
>CAYSXM010000702.1:0-2972 GCA_964434905.1 uncultured Pirellulales bacterium
CAAGGTCAACGGCGACGAGATCCAATTACGCATTCTGCGTTATGGCGACCGGATCAGCGTGGGTCGCACGGTATTGTGGTTCGGTTCCTCCGAGGAAATCGCCGGTCGACTGCGCGACCTCCGCGAGGCATCTGGCGGCGCGAACCGTGGCCCCGGCCAAGAACCCGAACCCATCGGCGCCCCGCGACTGGATTTCGAATTGGAGTGGAGCCGCGATCCCAGTAAACACAGCACGCTGCACACATTGGAGCCACCCGAGCTGCCGCAGCGACTGTCGCCTGCTCAGGCCGCGGAAATGGCCGAAGTGCTGGAATATTTCCACGTGCGCATTCGCACCCTGCTCGATAGCGTACAAGTAGACGACCGCGAGGATCGCGTGCATCTGGATCAGCGACAGTGGCAGAACCTGCTCGATCTCCAATTTCGCATCGCGCAATACCTCCGCGGCGTGGGTGAGCCCCCTGAGATGATCTGACAGAGGCTGCGCGCGCGACCTCTGCGTCATCCGGGCCTGCCCCCTCGGCCTCGCGCCAACGACAGTTCCTCAGCAGTTGAAAAGAGTCGTTGCCATGGTTCGCCAGGTGCTGCGCAGCTCGGCCTGCCTATGGACCGCGCCGGCCATATTGTGCGCCATCTATGCCTTGGGCCTGCCCGATCGAACTGATTACCTGGGACACTTTCTAGCCGGCTGCGGGGCCACGCTCGCGGCGGTCGGGGTGCTCTTGGCACTGGTGCCGAGCGGGGACTTCAATCGGTTGGCACCCCCGCTGACCCTCGCCATGGTCTGTGCCTGCATTGGGGCCGGCGCCGTGACCGAAGCCACGGTGTTTCGCCTGGCCAAATGGGATGAAGTCGATTTCTGCTCGCAAAGCCTGGGAGCCGTGTTGGCCGGCCTGGGCGCCTTGGCGGCCTGGCGCGAAGGCAAACCAAACGATGCCCTGCTGTGGGCGGCCTTTGCCGGGGCCGTGGTGTGCCTGGCAGGAGGGTTCCACTTTGCCCTCGAGTAGCCGGTGGATGATCGCCGCGTTGGTGCTCTTGGGCATGTGCTTGGCTGCCGGGGCGGCCGTCGAGACCGCACGCCGGTCGACCATTCCCTTGGCCCTCGACGGGCAACTGGTACGCCGAGAAATGCGCCCGGAAAAACATCCTGGCTTGGACGACGTTTGCTTATTGCACCTGGCCGACGGCCGGGTGTTGCATGTCGACGCGCCGGTGTATTTCGCCGTGCGCGAGGGGCAACATTTGCGCAAGAATCGCCGGCAGCGCACCTTGCGGCACGACGATCAAGAATTTCGCCTGGTCTACTCCACCGATTTCCACACCCAATTGGCCGTGGCCCTGGCAGCCGCGGTACTGCTGGTGGGGTTGGGTCGATTCGCGATCCGCATCGAGCCCAGGTAGGCGGTTCGCCGGCCAGCCCTGCCCGTTGGTGGAAGGATCGCGCGTGGACTACAATGTCGCGGCTGGCTGCCCCCCCGGGTGGGGTTGGCGGACCGCTGACCGCGCCGCGCGGTCGCCCGCGCAACGACGAGGACGACTTGCTCCCGATCTTTGTCTGGGAATTGCTGATCATCGCGGCCCTGATCGTGGCCAACGGTTTTTTTGCCGCCGCGGAGATCGCCATCATTGCCGCCCGCCGTGGGCGACTCGAGCAACTGGCCAAGGCAGGCGATCGCGCCGCGCGCACCGCGCTCGAATTGGCCGCCGACCCCAACCGGTTCTTGCCCACCGTACAGGTGGGCATCACGCTGGTCAGCACGTTCGCTGCCGCCTTTGGTGGTGCACACCTGTCCGAGATTCTAGCCACCCGGCTCGAGCGTTGGCCCTGGCCGTGGGTTACTCGGCACGCCCATTCGCTGGCCCTGACGGTGGTCGTGCTGGGAATTGCCTTCTGCTCGCTGGTGATTGGCGAGCTGGTGCCCAAACGCTTGGCGCTGGGTCGGGCCGAACGGCTCGCCCGGCTCGTGGCCCTGCCCATGCATTGGCTGTCGCTCGTGGCACGCCCGGCCGTGTGGTGCATGGGCCTGGTAACCGACGGCGTACTGTTCTTTCTGGGCGGTACGGGCGCGCATGCCGATTCCAAAGTCAGCCTGGAAGACATCCAGCACCTGATCAAGACGGGCGCCGCGGAAGGGGTGTTCGAGCCGGCCGAGCAGAAAGTGGCGCTCGAGGCACTGAAACTTTCCGACCACACGGTCAAGGAAATCATGCGCCCGCGCATGGAACTCGACGCGTTGGACGTCGAGACGCCGCCAGAAGAGCTGATCGGCACGCTGGCCATGGCCGGTTTTTCACGGCTACCAGTTTATGAAGGCGATCTGGATCACATCTTGGGGTTTGTGCACTTCAAGGACCTGTTTCGCCACCACTATTTGGGCTGGCCCATCGAGCTGCGCAAGCTGCTGCGCCCGGCCCTGTTCGTGCCCGAGACCTTGCCCTTGGACCGGTTGCTCGAACGTTTCCAGCAGCAAGGCACCCAACTGGCCGTGGTGCTCGACGAGTTCGGCGGTACCGAAGGGGTGGTTACCCTGGAAGACGTCGTGAGCGAGTTGGTGGGTGAGATTCGCGACGAGCATGCACGCGACCGAGCCCAGGCACTGATCCAGCGCGACTCCCATAGCTGGTTGGTCGACGGGCGCTTTTCGCTCGACGAATTGATCGAAAAACTGGGGCTGGAAGTCGGCGAATCGGCCGCCGACCGTGGCTACAGCACCGTGGCGGGTTTGGTGCTGGAACAATTAGGGCGGATTCCCGTGGTGGGGGATCGCACCCGCTGGCTCGACCTGGAACTGGAAGTGGTCGACATGGACGGCCAGCGCATCGACCGGGTGATGTTCAGCCGGCAAGGTGCGCCCCCGGCCGACGTGTAGCTTGCTTGATGCGGGGCGTTCCACCGGTGCTGTTAAACCCGAATTATTCATGAGCCTTCTGCTGCGGAGGCGAACGTGTCGCGTCTGCCGCGTCAAACCGCC
>CAYSXM010000703.1:0-2965 GCA_964434905.1 uncultured Pirellulales bacterium
TTACGAGCGCGATAGGATGCGACGCGGGATAATTGACACGCAGCGTACGCGCGATATCACCGCGCTGAGCTTCTATCCGACCAAGAACCTGGGGGCCTGCGGCGACGGCGGCGCGCTGGTAACCAACAACTATGAACTGACCCATCGGGTGCGTCACTTGCGTTTCTACGCACAAGACCCACGCGGCCGGGTAACCGAAGCCGGACTCAACAGCCGGCTCGACGAACTGCAAGCAGCCATTCTCCGTGCCAAGCTGCCACACCTCGACCATTGGCTGGCCGAACGTCGCCGCTTGGCCGCTTGCTACGATCGTCTGCTCGCAGGGGTGGAAATTCCGCACGTTCGGGCGGGGTCCTGGCACACCTATCACCTTTACGTCGTGCGGCACCCGCGACGCGATGCGCTCGCCGCGGCCCTTCGCACACGCGGCGTGGAAACCTTGGTGCACTATCCGCTACCCATTCAGGCCCACCCAGCCTATCTGCACCTGGCCCGCCGCGAAGGCAGTCTGGCCGAAAGCGCCGCGGCCGCGGCCGAAGTGCTGTCGCTGCCACTGTACGTCGGGCTTGGAGAACAGGGCGTGGAGCAGGTAGCCCAGGCAGTCAGCGAGGCCCTGGCCGAGGTGGATCCTTGAACCGGACGCTTTCCGCATTTCCCGAATTTGCCGGGCACCGGGTACTGATCACCGGCGGTCTGGGGTTCATCGGTGCCAACCTGGCGCACCGCCTGGTCGACCTCGGGGCCCAGGTCACCTTGCTCGACGCGATGCTACCCGAATATGGCGGCAATCTGTTCAACGTCGACTCCATACGCCAGCAGGTGACGTTGAACTTTGGAGATATCCGCGACCATCACGTAATGAACTACCTGGTGCGCGACCAAGACTTCGTCTTTCATCTGGCCGGCCAGGTCGATCATATTCTCAGCCTGACCGACCCCTTTCCCGACATCGATATCAATGTCAAGGGAACCGCCGTGGTGCTCGAAGCACTGCGTCACCACAACCCCCAGGCGCGCCTCATCTATTCTGGCACACGCGGGCAATACGGCCGACCGGCCCGCCTGCCGGTGGACGAGGACGCACCCACGCTACCGCTGGGAATCTACGAAATCACTAACCTGGCTGCGGAGAAAATCGTCGAGGCCTATCACATTGCCTTTGGCGTGCGATCGATACGACTGCGGATCACAAACACCTATGGGCCCCGTGCTCAGATGCGGCACTCGCGCTATGGCGTGGTGAATTGGTTCGTCCGCATGGCGCTCGACGGTGTGCCGATTCCCGTCTTCGGAGACGGCCGAATCCTGCGCGACTTTCTGTACGTCGACGATTGTGTCGAGGCCTTGTTGGCCTGCGCTGCCTGCGACGCCGCCTATGGCGAAGTCTTCAATGTGGGAGTCGATCGACCAACCAATTTCCTGGAACTCGCCGAGACCATCGTCGCCGCGACCGGGAGCACCGCCGGATACCAACTGACGCCATTTTCGCCCGAACGGCGCGCCCAAGAGCCCGGCGACTTCTATTCCGATATCTCCAAAATTCGCAACCGTGTGGGCTGGTCGCCACGCACCACGCTGGCCGCGGGCCTGGCCACCACGGTCGACTATTATCGTCGCTACCGCGAACACTATTGGTAGAACCGGCGATAGCCCTACATTCGGCACGCGCCCGAAACGCCGATGGGTTTCGCCGGGCTCACATGCTACCATGGCGCAGCGGCTACTTTGGCCGCCAGGTTGAGAGGTGCCCGCCGCCATGCCGCTCGTATCCATTGTGGTGCCGGTCTATCACAACGCAGCCAGTCTGCATGACCTGCTCACTCGCTTCCAGCAATTGGCCCTACGCCTGCCCGAAGACTGCGAATTCATCTTCGTCGACGATGGTTCGCGTGATCGCTCCTTCGAGGTGCTTCAAGAACTCGTCGCGCGCGATGCTCGCGTCCGGGCCGTCAAGCTCACCCGAAACTTCGGCGCCAACGCCGCCTCGAGCGCCGGAGTCAGTTACGCGCGCGGCAATGCCGTGGTGGCCATCTCGGCCGATCTGCAAGATCCCCCCGAGCTAGTCGAGGAAATGGCCGCCGCCTGGCGCCAGGGCGCCAAGCTTGTCCTGGCCGCGCGCATCGACCGGGACGACCCCTGGCTGACCAAAGTCACCTCGACGGTCTTCTGGAAATTATTCCGCCGATTTGCCGTGCCCACCATGCCCGAGCACGGCTGCGATTATTGCCTCATGGACCGTCAGGTCATTCAAGTCCTGGAAGGCACTCACGAACCAACGGCCGGGGTGGGCATGGTGTTGTGGACCGGCTTCCAACCAACCGTGATCCACTATCGTCGCCAGCGACGCGAAGCTCGCTACGGTCGATCCATGTGGAACTGGTCCAAAAAACTCACCTACCTGATCGACTCTTTTGTCTCCTTCTCCCATCTGCCTGTCCGCGCTGCCTCGCTACTGGGCATTTTGCTCGGCTGCCTGGGGGTGCTCTACGCCAGCGTCATCGTGCTGTCCGTCGTCGCCCGTGGCTCGTTCGACGAACCAGGTTGGGCCAGCCTGATCGTCATCGTCTTGGTCGTCTCCGGCGCGCAGTTGCTAATGACTGGCATCTTGGGAGAGTACCTGCTGCGCGCCCTGGAAGCGGCGCGCCGCAGACCGCCCTTCGTCGTCGAGAAAGTTCTCAGCGGCGCCGGCCAGGCCCATGCCGCCGCGCTGTCGGAACCCGATCCGGTCCAGCGTCCCACGACGTGACCGTTGCCCTGGGGGTTTCGCGGAACAGCAATGCGATTCGACGAGCATGCCCAGCGAAGCATCTACGAAGAAAGCCGCCGTCAAGACCCGAAGCGGGGCGAAGAGCGGAAATTCCAGGAATCTATCCGGCGTCATCCACCCAGATGGAGCGCCACGAGGCATGATACGGGCGTTCCCATTCACTAGAACGGCGTCACGATGCGCCATGCAGCGTCACGG
>CAYSXM010000704.1:0-2964 GCA_964434905.1 uncultured Pirellulales bacterium
ACTGCCGCGCACCGCGCAGTTGGCCGACCGGCTGGCAATTGTGCGCTCTACCACGCATCGGTTTGCCAACCACATCGCGGGCACCTATGTCACGCTGACCGGTTCGGAGAACCAGCCCGACGCCGATCGCGAGGCCAAGCCCGACGACTCGCCCGGCCCCGGCGCGGTGCTGAACTATTTGCAGCGTGCCCCCAGCGCAGTACCGCTCGCGGTGTCGCTGCCCACGTGGCTGAGCATTCCCGGTCCATCGAACCGCATGCCGGGGCAATATGCAGGGTTCTTGGGCAATTTGCACGATCCGTTCTTGGTGGCGGGCGAGCCCCACCGCAAAGATTTTCGCCCGCTGAGCCTGACCTTGCCCGACGATTTTTCCGCCACGCGATTGGGGAGCCGGTGGAGCTTGCTGGCCGAGGTGAACGCCGCGGCGCGGCAATTGGAGCGCGACGCCACGCGGAACCACGACCGGCTGGCTACCAGCGCCTATGAAATGCTCGTCGACCCGGCGTTTCGACTGGCGCTCGACCTGAGCCAAGAGCCCGACACGGTGCGCGACCGCTATGGTCGCACGAAGCTAGGCCAATCGCTGTTGTTGGCGCGACGGTTGATCGAGGCGGGTGTGCGGCTGGTCAGCTACAACGCCTTCAACCAGGAATGGGACACCCACGGTGGTTTAGAGGGGCGCTATCGGCAACTGATTCCGCCGCTCGACCAGGCCTATAGCGCGCTGATTGAAGATCTGCACCAGCGCGGCCTGGCCGACGAGACCGTGGTGGTCAACGCGGGCGAGTTTGGACGGACCCCGGCCATCAACAAGGACGCCGGGCGCGACCATTGGCCGTTTGTTTATTCGCTGGTGCTCGCCGGGGGTGGCATCCGGCCGGGCCAGGTGATTGGCGCCAGCGATCGCCGCGGCGCGTTCGTGGCCGACGACCCGGTGGCGCCGGCAGATGTGCTGGCCACGCTATGGCACTTGCTGGGGGTCGATCCTGGCACGGTGCTGCGCGACCGGCTCGAACGCCCCCACGCGCTATCGCTGGGTCGCGTGCGGCACGATTGGCTGTAAGCGCGTGCGGCTAGCAAGTCCGTCGAGTTTTGCAACGGGCCGCTAGCGGGCGGTGCCGGCCGATTGATTGCCGAGCCGCTTGAGCATCGCCTGACACTCGGGCGTGTCGCGCAGCGGCGCCAGGTCGGGCAGGGCCAGTAGTTCTTCGGCCGATTTCATGCCGGGCGTGGCGGCCAGGTTTTCGACAAGCTTCGATGCTCGTGCGGCGTCCTGAAGTCGAATTGCAAGCTTGATCATTTCGAATCCATAAACGCGAAGCAGGCCGGGTTCCTCCGCGATGGACCGTTCGTAGAGGGTAAACGCGCGATCAAATTGCTTCTTGCGTTGGAGGACGATAGCGCGATAAGCATGCAAATTGGGATCGCCACCGACGTGCTTCTCAATCGCATCGATCGAAGCTAACAGTTCATCGAACTTGCCCGATTCCAAAAACGGACCGATTGTTAGGTAACGAATCGCTATATCGTTCGGGAACCGCTCCATGAGTTGGTGCAATAATTCGAGAACGGCCGTGGTGTCTTTCGAGGCCACTAGCAGCTTGGCTTTCGAGAACAGCGCATCGCGGCAGTTTTTTAGCGCCGGCGATAGCTGCTCATACAGTGACAAGGCTTGTTCGACGTTTCTAGTTGCAGCCGCTTCTCGAAACCCCATGTAAATCCACCCGCCGTCAATCAACAATCGCTCATGAGGTGTTAAGCGGTTTTGTTGCTCCGCGGTCAGTTGTGCGCCGGGAAACAGAATGGACCTTGCATACTTGCTGGACGTAGAGCCGGTCAAATAGCCGAAATGATCGACGAACCTGACGGCCCCGCTAGCGTCGCGATCGGCCAGGTACTCGTCGTAGGTAAAGTCTCCGCCCTTTGTCAGTAAGCGAAACAGCAATCGCGGTTGGCGCTTGCCGGGCAATGTTCGCAGGAACTTCATTGTGCCCCTGGGTCCAATGAAATTCTTCACCATGTCCGAGGGAGCGGTTTGGAAACTCGCTGCCAGGCCAGCTCGGAAGCTCGTGCCGAACGGTTCGGGTAAATCCAATCCATCCGTCACACGGCCGATAAAAGCATCCTTGTCGAAAACCTGATTCAAGAAATCGAAATCACCCTGATTGATCGTCTCTTCCACCCGGCGGCCGAGCGCGTCGCACTCGGCGCGGGTCGGCAGCTTGGGCTGCTGCGCCGTGGCCGTGCTGAACAACAGGCAAGCGCAACCGAAACCGGCAACGACGGAACTTCGTGATGACATGGCTCGCACCGCTCCTAGGCACCTGGTTCTTGTGGGAAACCGCCTGGCAACAAACGCCAGCCGCCCGGTCGGCGCAGTGCTAAAGCGGATCCTGGTTTCGACTGTCTGACAGTAAAACACGGCGATTACGCGTCGTCCAGCGCGAACTTGACCCGCGCCGGCGCGATGTGCCTGGAGCACGAATGATGCAGCGCCCGTCGGCCGCGGAGTTCAAAGCTTCGCGTCGCAATTTGGTCATCGCCTGCGTGCGAGGTCGCAGTCTGCCGAAAAAATCAACAGGCTTCCCAGGCAGCAGGCACCCGCCGGATTAGCGCAAGTTCGGGCGGCTGGTCCTGCGCCATGCGCGTTAACCTGCGCCATGCGGCTGGCACGGTTGCTCAGGCGGCTCGACGGAAGGAATAGCCTGCCTTCAGCCCGGCGATGAACAGCACCAGAGCCACGGCGCCCAGAAAGAACAAACTGTCGCCCGGAATCCGCATCCAGCGCAGCGTTTGCATCGCTGGCTGCTGCATTAGTTCGCTGCTGCGCGCGTACCAATAGCCCCGCTCGACCGAGGCCCAGGTTTGCATCAGACCCACGGGCAGCAGGCTCAACACGCACATCGCGAACAGGCCCAGGTTCATCGCCCAAAACGAGAACCTGAGCAACCCGTCTTTCCATTC
>CAYSXM010000705.1:0-2954 GCA_964434905.1 uncultured Pirellulales bacterium
GCAACCAGCGGCCCACCGTGGTAATCCGCGGGTCGTGCTCGCCCTGGGTAATCGCTCCGCCCAGCCGGGGTGCGTCGACCACCATGGTGCGGAACTTGAAAATGCGGAAAGGGCGAAAATTCTGTCCTATCCGCTCTTGCCGGAAAAACACACCGCCGCGGCTGGTCGACCACACAGCCAGCGCCGCGGCGGCCAAAACCGGCGACAACACCACCAACCCCAAGCTGGCGGCCAGCAAGTCGACCGTGCGCTTGATCACCGCGCATGCTCCCGGCACAGCGTCCGCACCACGTCGGCCACGTACACCAACTGGTCGTCCGTCATCTGGGGGAAAATGGGCAGCGAAACAATCCGGTCGTACACCGCACGCGCTACTGGAAAATCTTCGGCGCGATAGCCGTAGCGCTCGCGATACCAGGGGTGCATGTGCAGCGGCGTATAGTGCACGCTGGTACCAATACCCGCGGCAGTCAGCGCGGAAATGAAGTCGTTCCGCGAGATCTTCAATCGGTCGAGTTCGAGCTGGATCACATACAGGTGCCAGGCATGCTGCACGTGCGGCGCCGCCTGGGGTAGGGCCAGTTGGGAGACATCGCCCAGCAATTCTTGATAGCGCGCGGCACACCGCTGCCGACCGTGCCAGAAACGGTCGCACTTGGCCAATTGATGCCAGCCCAAAGCCGACGCAATGTCGGTCAGGTTATATTTATAGCCGGGGTACACCACCTCGTAGAACCAAGAACCTTCGGCCGAAAAGCGTTTCCAGGCATCCTTGCTCATGCCGTGCAGGCTGCGCACCTGCATCCGTTCGGCTAGCTCGGCGTCGGCCGTGGTGATCATGCCACCTTCGCCCGTGGTCATCGTCTTGTTGGCATAAAACGAAAAGCAAGTCACGTCAGAGATCACGCCCACGGTGCGGCCACGATACGCGGCAGGCATGGCGTGCGCTGCATCTTCCACCACCCGCAGCCCGCGGCGCGTGGCCAGTTCGAGCAAGGCGTCCATCTCGCAAGGTTGTCCGCCATAGTGCACTGGAATCAGGACCTTGGTACGTGGCGAGATCGCTGCCTCGACCTGCTGCCAATCGATATTCAGCGAGTCGGGGCGGCAATCGACCAGCACAGGCCGCGCCCCCAGATGGACCACCACCTCGGCCGTGGCCGTGAAGGTCATGGTCGGCACGATCACTTCGTCCCCCGGCCCCACGGACAATGCATCGAGCGCCAAGTGCAGGCCCGCCGTGGCGCTATTGACCGCCAACGCAAACGGCGCGCCGACCCGCGCCGCGAAACGACGCTCGAATTCCTTGGTCTTGGGCCCGGTCGTCAGCCAACCCGAGCGCAGCGTGTCCACCACTTCGGCGATTTCTTCCTCGCCCACGTCAGGCACGAAAAATGGAACTTTCTGTGGCACCACGGTTCTCGTTGGCAAAAGTGTTCTGTTGAACAAAAAGGGCGCAGCAACCGTCCGCCGCTGCCCTTCGCCCGATCTGCACCGCGCGACCGCGCCCGGTGCCAAACGCACAACCCACAGGCCAGGTGCCGGAACCGCCGGTTCCCGCAGGCTCTTCGACCAGGCAACCTTTCTCAGTGTAGGTGGCTCTGGCATTCCTGGCCACGCCCTGCACCGGCTCTCTGTCTCGCAATCAGGGCGCCCCGGCCCTCGTGCAAGGATCCGCTTGTTCGGGTGGCGATGGCCGTAGCGGCCACGCCGAATGAACCGACGGTGTGGCGCGGGTGCTTGCCGCGCCTCGTGACGAATTCTACAGTGAGCCGGCCGCCGATAACCTGGGTGCCCCCCGGCCCGTGCCAGGTGGTTGCCCACATTCGGCGCTGTGGAGCAAGTTCGCGTTCTTCTAGAACGAATGTCCCGACCGCCAGTGGCGGCTCGCGCACTTATAGATTGGAGCAGACGCAAGCACTGTGACGCGGCCCATTGTCTACTTTGTCGCCACGCCGACACCTAATCGCACCACGGAAATGGATCGCGCCGCCCACGCGCTGGGGCCCGAGGCCGTGCGCCTGGTGTTTTGCCAGGCCGATTGGAAAAGCGCCAGCTTTCAAAGCAGCTTCCCCGAAGTCTGCCCCTACCGCACGCTCGGTGGCACGCCCCAGCAGCAAGGCCTCGAGTTGATGCGCCTGGCAGAAACGCTCGATGCGTGGAACCCGCGGGTGGTCGTGATCGGTGGCTATCATCAGCCGGCGCTCCAATTGGCCATGCGGTGGTGCCAGCAGCGCGGCGTGCCGTATTGCTTGCGATCCGACAGCAACGTCTGGACCGATCGCCACAAGGGGCAACTTAAATACTGGGTGCGCCGCTGGCGCTTGACCCCCTGGGTTCGCCGCTGCCACCGGGTGTTGTTGGGCGGCCGCTTCAATCGCCAGTTCTGGCAGCGCTATGGTCTGCGCCCCGAGCAAGAGGCCTGGTGGCCGCAGTGGATCGACTACGACCGCTACGAACAGGCCCGCACACTGCGCCAAACAGCGCGCGACGTGCTGCGCGCGAAACATGGTTTTACCTGTCCTTTCAACCTGCTGTTTGTGGGCCGTCTGATTCCGCTGAAGCGGCTGCACCTGGTGTGCGAGGCCCTGGCCGATGTCGATCCCCAATGGGGCCTGGTGCTGGTAGGGCATGGCCCCGAGGAAGCATCCCTTCGCGCTCGGTTCGGCGCGACCTTGGGCCACCGGTTGCGCATGCTGGGCCGGCTGGAACCCGCCGAGCTTCCGGAACTTTATGCCGCGGCCGATGCCCTGGTGTTGCCCACCGGGCCGCGCGAAAATTGGGGCCTGGTGCTCAACGAGGCGACCGCGGCCGGGCTGCCGATTGTGTGCCACGAACACGTGGGCGCCGCCGCCGATTTACTGCGCGACGGAGAAAACGGCGTGGTGGTCGTGCGCGACGATACGGTAGGTTGGACTGCGGCCCTGCGCCGGCTAGCAGCCGAACCTACGCAA
>CAYSXM010000706.1:0-2953 GCA_964434905.1 uncultured Pirellulales bacterium
CGATTCCCTGTTCGATCTCCTGGGAGGGAAGCTCGACCAGGGCGTGATGAAACGATTGACATTGCCCGAGGGAGGCCTGTTTCCCCAGCCGAAGCAGATCAAGTTGCGGTGTTCCTGCCCCGACGGCGCTTACCTGTGCAAGCACGTGGCGGCCGTGATGTATGGCGTCGGTGCACGGCTCGACCACGAGCCGCAATTGCTGTTCACCCTGCGCCATGTCGACCACCTCGAGTTGGTGAACGCGGCGGTTTCCAAGACCAATCTGGAGCAATCGCTAAGCGCGGGTCAAGGCCAGCTGGCGAGCCAAGACCTGGGTGCGTTGTTTGGTATCGACCTGGAGGGGGCGGACCAAGGCGAGCGAAACACCAAGGGCAAGCATCCCGCGGCGCGGCCGCCGCGACAGTCCGCACGTTCTAAATCGGCGCCGGCAAAAGCAGTAAAGCCACCGTCTCGCAAACGGCAATCGGTGGGGCCGGTCGCAAACAAGAAGCCTGCCGCCGCGCTGCCGCCCCCCGCGACCAGTTCGCACTCTTTGTCGAAAAGCCAATCGTCTATCAAGCAACGCATTGTCGAGTTGGCCCGAAAACACGGCGCGCGGCAGAAGTTGACAGAGTTACCCGTGCCGGTGAAAAAGATGATTGGAGCCCCGAAGAAACAGAATGCCCTGGCGCCGACGGGCACGATCAAGCGGGTATCGAAACAGGTCGCGGCGCCTGTCAAAGCCAAGCCGGCAAAAAAAACCGCCAAGCCGACGGCACGAAAGGTCACCGCCACGCAGGCTGTCGGCAAGGCAGCCCTGCAGGCCGTCAAACGGCGCGCGCGAAAACCTGCGGCAGCCCGCGTCAGCAAATAGCCCCGACCTTGGGCCGCGCGCGATCGCGCAGTCGCGCGCAAAGTCGCAGTGCAAGCAGTTCGCGTGCGAATTGGCAAATGCCAATTGCGTGGGCACGCGGCACCCACGGACTACGGTGCCGAGGGAGCCATTTCGTTGGCTGGTCCCCACAGCGCGATCAGGCCATCGGCAATGCTGCCACGCCAGTTCACATAGTCGTGACCACCGTGATATTCGTGGTAGCCGGCCACGTGATATCCCTTGGCCAGTAGCACATCGCGGAGGTGTCTGGTTTCAAAGCGCGCACTCTCCAGCAGTCCGACCTCTAGATAGAACCGCAGCGATTGTGGCGGCGCGGAGACAATCTGCCGCGCGAGCCATTCTCCCTGCGCGGCGAGATCGTGCGGCGTCGCCGCAGTTTCCGGGCTCCAAGCGAAGGGGCAAGATTGGCTCAAGACGTTGCCCACCACATCGGGCCGCTGCCAGGCCAGGTATGCGGCGGCCAGGCCGCCCAAGCTCGAGCCGGCCGCCAACACGTGCCGAGGGTCGCTCGTGGCGTGGTGTTCTCGCTGCACACGGGGCAACAGCTCGTCTGTCAGGAACGTGACGAACGGTTCGTGGCAGGCCAGTTCGCGAGCCCTGGCGTCTTTGGCATTGCCCACGAGCAAAGCCACCACCGGCGGAATTTTTCGATCCGCGATCAGGTTGCTAAGGATGGTCGGCAAAGGTATTTGCAAGGTATAGGCGTCGAGGTCGAACACAATCAACAAGGGATATTTCCCGCCACGCGGGTCGAAACCGGGTGGGCGATACACCGAGATCTTGCGCTCGTTGCCCAGCACAGCGCTGGTAAACGACGAGGCATGCAATGTTCCAACCGGCACATGGGGTCGCCGGCGGATCCAAGGCTGCGGCGCTGCGCCAGGCAGTTCGACCAACGACCCGGCGAAATCTTGACGCGAGTTGAGTGGGTCGCGGCGCAAGCGACTGGCCCGCGATTCGATCGCCGGATGGTCGCCCCAATCAATTGAAACCAGTGGATCGTCAAGCGAAAACCAATAGGTCGTCCGCAGGTCGTGACGCGTAGGCTGGGTTAACCACCACACATCGGTATCGGCCAGCCGTGCCAGTCGATAGTCGGCAGGGTGGCCGGGCGCTACCCCGCCGGCCAGCACCACGTTGTTCAAGCCCGGCTCGCCTCGCCAAACGTAACTGACCAGCAAGTGGTCGCTCGGCTCA
Source organism: uncultured Pirellulales bacterium (assembly GCA_964434905.1). Classification (GTDB taxonomy): domain Bacteria; phylum Planctomycetota; class Planctomycetia; order Pirellulales; family CAYNRE01; genus CAYSXM01. The sequence continues at coordinate 2,072 of CAYSXM010000706.1, forward strand.
GCGCACGTTTCGACCAAGGGGGTTCCCTGCCGCTTCGTCTCCTGCCAGAACCGCTCGACCGCCTCCTGGTCCCCACCGGCTACAGAGACCGCCAACTGGTTCAAGCGAGGGGAAACGAGCGATTGAGCCAGCAGCGGCGCCGCACCGGGAAGTGCTGAATCAAGAAGTACTATGCCGAGAATCGCCGCGCAGGCGCGCCGCCTGCGTATGCACCATGCTGCGCAGAACTTTCGTTGGCTCCCCATGGCTAGCTCCGGGGGGTATTTCGTGGGTAAATCGATCGCGTCCATCTACAATCGGCGATACGCTGAGAGGGCTCGGCCATCGCGGGCCGCGGCGGACGGGTCGAGCATCACGTCCAGGTAGGGCTTTTGTCGAGCGCGCTCCTTCGATCTAAAGGGAGGTCAGTATGTCGCCGGAAACAGATGGAAACGCTTGGCAAGCCACGGCTTGCATTCTGTGCAGCTTGAACTGCGGCTTGGAAATCGAAGTGTGCGACGGGCGTTTCGAGCGCGTGCGCGGCGACCGCCGGCACCCGGCCTCGGCGGGCTACACCTGCCAGAAGGCGTTGCGGCTGGATCATTATCAAAACGATCCGTGTCGCCTGCGCCAACCCCAGCGTCGCCGTGCCGACGGAAGTTTTGAGCCGGTGTCGTGGGAGACCGCGCTGCAAGAGATCGCCGCGCGGCTGACGAACATTCGCGAGACACACGGTGGCCATGCGCTGGCCTATTACGGCGGCGGTGGCCAGGGCAACCACCTGGGCGGGGCGCATGGCGCCAAGGCCTTTCGCGCGGCGGTCGGTTCGCCCTACGTGTATACCTCTTTGGCCCAAGAAAAAACCGGTGGGTACTGGGACGATGGCCGGCTGTTAGGCAAGCA
>CAYSXM010000707.1:0-2946 GCA_964434905.1 uncultured Pirellulales bacterium
GGCGCCGACGAACTGGCATTTGTCGAGGCGCTCTTGGCTGAATCGCCCGAGTACCGCTTGCTGGCCGTCGAATTTCGCGCCCAGCGAGAAGCGTTACGGCAATTGCCCAGGCCCGCGTTGGCTGCCGATTTTTCCGACCGGGTTTTGGCTCAGGCCGAGCGGCGAGTGATATGGGGCGAAGCGAAGGGTGCCGTGGCCGAAGACGTGCACCTGCCTGAACCTGCGCTGGCCGAGCCTAGCAGGCGCTGGCGCCAATGGCGCGTGTGGACGTGGCCGCTGCTGGCCACGGCCGCCGCCCTGACGATCATGGCGCTGGCACGCAACCCGGCCGAACATGCAGTGGCCACTGTTTCGCCGGGGTCTGTCGGCCACTCCGAAATTGGTGCACTCCAGCCTGCGGAATCATCAGGAGCTGTCGCGTCGGGCGAGGCCCCGCGCGGAGGCGGAGGAGGCTCCTCCGACGTGGGACGAAGCTTGTCGAAGGCCGGTCCTGCGGCTGCGGCGCCGAGTTTGAACGGCGGACTCGCGGCGGATGGCGCCACCGACGAGATCCACGCGTCCAGGACGGCAGGCGTCGCCCTATTCGCGGGCAGCGGTCCCTTGCCGGAACTCGCCTCGCAGTGGCGCCAATGGGCCCCTCAGGGCGTATTGGTAGTGCAGTGCGATCTGTCGCTCGATGCCGCACGTAGCGATGCCTTCGGGCAATTGTTGAGAAACCAGCAGATCGCGGTTGACAGGCGATTCGACGAAGCAGACGATTCCGCGCCTCCGGCCGACTCGTTGGCCCGGCAGCAAGCGGCCGCTGCGGCTCTGGGAATTGGCCACGAGCCCAAGGCTGCCGAAGGCGCCGCGGACGTTCCAGCCAACCGAGAGCAGGCGTTTGAGCAACAGGCCCAGGACCTGGAACAGCCCAAGGATGAGCCCGCTTCATTGGATGTGGTTTATGTCGAAGCTTCGCCCGCGCAATTGCAAGCGACGCTGGCCGAAATGAACCAGTTGCCGGCGCAGTTCGTGAACGTGGTGGTTGTGCCGGGGTCGGATGCTCCCGAACAGCAAGCCTGGCAATCGTACAATCGGCAGTCGACAACCTTATTCGACACCGCGGCGAACGTGGTAGGTACGCTGAACGAATCCCCGCTACCGGCCAGCGCCGCGTCGGCTGGGCCCGCGCAGGTTTCGGCGGCGCCGACCGAAACCGGTGTCGCGGAGGTCTTGATTGAGGACAACCCAACTGCTGAAAGCGAGGCTGCCGCTGGGGGCGCGCTCGACGATGTGCGTGCGGATACACCGACCAATGTGGCGGCCGACGTGCCACCTGAACCGGCAGCCGCTAGTCCCCCAGGCACCGCGGCAAAACGATTGCCCGCCGCGCCCAGTATCGCCGTGGAGAGTCAACTTGTGCCCGGAGAGACGACGGCTGACGAGGGTGTCGGCCTGCGGGAATTGGTCGAGCCGGTTGTGCCGCAGGACGTCGCGCAATTGGCTGGCGAGTCTGCTACCGAATCTACCGGGACCCCGGCGTCCAACGTGGCGCCTGCGGGGCAAGCACGCGCACAACGCTTCAACCTGCGGCTGGGAGAAACGCCGGTTGCCACCCATCGCGACTATTTCCAGCAGGCGGAACTTGCGCCGCCCTCGGCCGACAGCTCCGTGGCCGAACCGGCGGAAGAGCCCGCATCGGCGTCCGCTGGGATAGAGCGCCGTCACCAGTTGGCTCGACCGGCCCATCCGGGGTTGGCTGCGCGGGCCGAGGGGGCCCCCACCGTGCCCAGTGTATTTCAAAAGGCATGGTTCGTGCTGCGTGTATTGCCCAACCCGCGCGGTGTCGCGCGCCCTGCCGGGCAGACTAGTGAAGTTCCCTAGTCGCATCTGCCGTCGGCCGCAACGTGCGTGCGCCGCGCCGGGCCGAATCGCGCGAGTCGACGAAACCCTCGCTGTGCGTTAGACTGCCTGCCATACGTCAAGCCAAGCGCCGGTTCCACTGGCTTGATGCCTGTTCGATCGTCGCAACTGTTATCGGGAGCATACTCGCCATGGCCGAGTTCGTTGTACGCTGTCGTCCCAACGGTCCGTTGGTCATCGAAGGTGAGGTGCGGGTGCTCGATCACGAGGGGAATGCCTTCGCGACGAATCCGGCCAAACCTGTGGTGGCACTATGTCGTTGCGGAGCCAGTGAGCGCAAACCGTTTTGCGACGGTGCGCACAACAAGATCGCCTTCCAGGCGTCAAACACTGCTCCACCAGCGCCGCCAGCGCAGGCTTAGGGGCTATCAGTCCGTTGAGGCATGCCTTCGTGGCATTTTTCAACCTCGCCAAGTGCGGAGCACAATGTCCCACGGATCGCAAAACAACGACTTACGTTGCTATTTTGGCATCGCATCCCGGCGATGACGCAGGCGCGTCGAATTCTTCAACGGGGCGGCTCGTTTCGGACAGCCGGTTTCCGTGGTGCGCGAGTGCTGGAGTTCGCTGTCGCTCCAGGCGCGACAATGCTGGCTATAGGGCTGGCCACAGCGCCCCATCGCACAGCCGCTATTCGGCCCAGGCTATTTGGCAGCGGCCAGTTTCCGTAGCACCGTCTGCAAGATGCCGCCGTTGCGGAAATAATCCATTTCCACAGGCGTGTCGATCCGCACCTTGGCAGTGAATTCGCGCGGCGCGCCGCCGGGCAGCGTGGCTCGCACGACCAGGTTCGACAACGGTTTGAGGCCGTCGTTCAACCCTTCGAACACGAAAACTTCCTCGCCAGACAGCCCGAGCGACTGCCAGCCCTGTCCTGCGGGAAATTCCAGAGGCAAGATCCCCATGCCCACCAGATTGCTGCGGTGAATGCGCTCGAAGCTCTGTGCGATGACCACCTTTACCCCCAGCAGGTGTGTGCCCTTGGCAGCCCAGTCGCGGCTACTGCCAGTGCCATACTCCGTACCCGCCAACACCACCAACGGG
>CAYSXM010000708.1:0-2941 GCA_964434905.1 uncultured Pirellulales bacterium
GCCCTACAGCGCCGCGACACGGGGGATCAACGTTGATGCGACCGGCAACGTCGGTACCGTGGGCAGTTGATTGGGCACGTATGTCTGGGGGGGGGGCGGCCAACATTTTGGCCAGATTTAGCCCATTCGGAATCAATCTGGCAGTGTGCGCCAGCCGGTGGTGTGCCAGTCAATCCATCGCTGCAAAAACGGCAACTTGTTCGCGGCAAGGGGAGTAGGCCAATGCGGCGAGATGAACGACATGCAGGTCGGCCGCGAGAACGATTTGCGGCAAACCGCTGGCGGAGCGAGATCGCCAGGTGGCGCAGCGCGCTGGTCGAGCCGCTCGAAGCGCGCGCGCTGTTGGCCGTGGTCGCCTGGGACGGCGGTGGCGACGGCACCAGTTGGAACAGCGCGGCCAATTGGGTGGGCGATGCACTGCCTGGCCCGGCCGACGACGTGCAGATCACAGGCGCCGGCGGCGCGATAAGTCTGACCGCCGCGGCGGGCTATCAGCGCGTCAACAGCGTGGCAAGCGATCGCGCGCTGAATGTTTCTGGCGGCACGCTCGACGTGAACACCTCGCTAGTGGTGAACAACACGCTCACCGTGACTGGCACCGGGCGATTGTCCAACGCCCTGGTGTTGCCCGGTACGGGGGCCGCCAGCTTCGCTGCCACGGGCGGCACGCTCGACCACTTGCACGTGCAGACCAACGTTTCGGTTTCGGGCGGGGTCGTGGTGTCGAACGATCTGACACTCGACGCGTCGCTGACGTTGACGAGCTCGAGCTTGGTGTTCTTGGGGTCGCAAGCCTTGAACGGCACCGGGCATGTGTACTTGGCTGGTGGCAACCTGCTGGTCCAAGGGGGTGGCACGGCGGGCACCGCGGCCACGCTGACCGTGGGTTCGGGGGTCAGCGTGCATGCGTCGCAAAACGCATCCTTCACGCCGTTCTATTCGGCGTTCGACCAGATCGACAATCAGGGCTCGATCTTGGCAGACACCGCCAGCCGCACGTTGAACGTGACATTGGCCCAAAACTCGGGGACCGTGGCCGCCAGCGGTGGCACGCTGAACCTGGCGTTTGCCGCGGGATTTACCAACACCGGAACCCTGCAGGTAACAGCGGGCACGCTGAGTGTCAGCACCGGGACCGTGGCCTGGGCGAGCACCGGCACGTTGGCGATCTCGGCCGGCACGTTGAACCTGGCGGGGGCGTTCACGCAAGCCGGCCTGGGCAGCTTTTCGCGCACGGGCGGCACGGTCAACATCGTGGGCACGCTGACGGGCAACCTGGCGCTCGACGCCACGACGGGGAGCGTGAATCTGGGCCTGGGGGGCAGGCTGCTGGCCGGCACGTACACGGCCACGGGCGGCGCGGCTCTGAGCATGACGGGCATCAGCACGACACTCGACCAGTACACGCTCAACAATCCAGTCACCGCTTCCAGCAGCGTCACGGTCACCGGCGGACTGGGGTTGAACGCACGGCTGACGTTGAACAGTTCCGTGGTTGCCAATTTCTCGGGGACGCAAACCCTGTCGGGCACAGGCGACGTGTTTTTCGCGGGAAGCTCGGCCAGCGTGCGAGCCCTGGGGACCGGAACCGCGCCGGGGGCGGCGACGTTGACCATCGGCCCGGGGATTACGGTGCATGGCGGCGGCAGTACCGCGGCCACGGTCACGGCGGTCAACACGGCGTTCGATCGAATAGTGAATCAAGGAACGATCGACGCCAACACGGCCAGCACGTCGATCACGGTCGCCTATTTCACGAACCAGGGAACGCTGCGCGCCTCGGCGGGCACGCTGAGTGTAGGCACCGGGACCGTGGCCTGGACGAATGCCGGTACGTTGGCGATCTCGGCCGGCACGTTGAACCTTGCGGGGGCCTTCACGCAAGCCGGCTTGGGAACTTTTTCGCGCACGGGTGGCACGGTCAACATCGTGGGCACGCTGACGGGCAATCTGGCGCTCGACGCAGCGACGGGAAGCATCAATTTGACCGCTGCACCTTTGGGCAGCAGTGGCAAGCTGTCGGCCGGAACGCTGACAACCACGGGCGGCGCGGTGTTGGCGATCACTAGCTCTACCACCGCCCCCACGTTGGATCAGTACACGCTCAATGCACCCGTGACGGCCACCGGCAGCTTCACGGTAACTGGGGGGCTGACGCTGGGGGCTCGTTTGAGTTTGTCGTCTTCGGTGGTCGCCACATTTGCCGGCACGCAAGCACTGTTGGGCACGGGCGACGTGTTTTTCACGGGAAGCTCGGCCACGGTGCGCGCTTCTGGCAGCGCGACGCTGACGATCGGCCCAAGCGTTACCGTGCACGGCAACACGTCGGGCTCGGTCACGGTGGCCAACACGGCGCTCGACCGCGTGATCAATCAGGGGACGATCGTGGCCGACAGCGGCACGAACGCGATCACCGTTTCCTATGTCGACAACCAGGGGCTGATCGAATCGAACCTGGGAACGGTCAACCTGACCTCGGGCTGGACCAGCACGGGCACATTGCGGGCCACGGCCGGCACGATGACGGTGGGAACGGGAACGTCGCCTTGGTCGGTGGCCGGTTCGTTTCTTGTCAACGGCGGCACGGTGAATCTGGCGGGTGCGCTGACACAGGCCAGCCTGGGCACCTATGCGCGCACGGGTGGCACCGTGAACCTCGTGGGCACGTTGACGGGCAATCTGGCGGTGAATGCCGCGACGCCTGAAGCGCGGCGTTCACGCCGGCTGATCTGTTTCGTCATCGCCCTGGTCGTGTTCGCGGCCGCGGCCTTCATGCAACGCCGGCCCTGGCTGCGCGCATGGCCCGCCTGATCGCGGCCGTGACGCTCGGCCTGCTCGCGGCGCACGCAGCGGTCATGGCGACACCGGTGAGCGTGCCCGACCTCGACCTCAAGCGATACGCCGGCCTGTGGTACGAGATCGCGCGGTTCCCCATCCGCTT
>CAYSXM010000709.1:0-2933 GCA_964434905.1 uncultured Pirellulales bacterium
AACTGTTCGACGTGAACCAACTGGCCGTCGTAGTCCGAGGCGTTGCGAAAGCGGTCTAGAAAGTTCGCCACATCCATGGCTCGGCTCCGCATCCATGACCGGCAGACGGGTGCCCCTAGTCGGCCACCAAGTACATACTAAACGCATGTCTAGTATATCTTCGGCTCTGGGAGACGAGAAGATCAGCCGCGCAGGCGCTGTCTGGCCGTTCAAGGTGGCCTAAACGGTTCCGCGACCAATGGTTGCGCAAGTCAGACCGGTTCGGGGGTCGTTCCGCGTCACCTAGCCAAGCTGGGTTGACGCTCCACCGTTTGGCCATCGCGCCAGGCGATGACGCAGGCGCGTCGAATTTTTCAACGGGCTGGTAGCCGTTGACGGCCCGCTACGGCTGCGCCGGCGGGTTGCCGCGGCCGCCTGGTCCGCCACGGCCGCCTGGTCCTCCGCGACCACCGGGGCCGCCACCCGGTCCGCCGAACCCACCAAAGCCTCCACCGCGGGGGAACTCGAACGCTTCACCGCGCATGGCCTGCCACTGGGTGCGTTGGTCGTCGGTCAGCACGGCCAGCGCCTCGGCATCGGTTTTTTCTCGCCGGGCCCGAAATTCGGCAAAGAGTTTTTCACGCTGTTCCGGCGACAACTCACGAAAATTCGGCCCCGCTTCGGTGGGGCGCCCGGCGTCGAGCGCGGCTTGAATTTTGCCGCGTTGTTCTTCGCTCAGGCCCAGGGCCGTGACCATTTTTTCGCGCAGCAGGGCTGCGATGCCTTCGCGCTGCAACTGCAATTGATCCAAGCGTGCCCATTGCTCGGCCACGAGAATTTCGTCGAGCTTCTGGCGTGCCTCTCCCTCGACCTCGGCGAATGTGGCCTTGATTTCGGCCAACACTTCATCTCGTTCGGCGCCTTCGAGTTCCTGCAACTCCGTGAAATCGATTTCGCCAAACAGCCGATCGCGAGATTGCTGCAGCACGTCTTGCACCTGAGTGTCTTTGTCGTCGGCAAGCTTCAGTTCCTGGCGCACCTCAGCCATGCCCAGCAACATGATCGGTGAATTAAACAATTCGCGCAGCGCGCCGAAAGGGCTGCCGCCTCCGCCACGTGGCTGAGCCAACGCCTGGGTCGCTGGCAGCGTTCCCAACAGCATCGCCGCAATCACCATTGCACGGGTTCGCCAAGATGCGGTTCGCATTGCAATTTCCTTTGGAAGCTGGGGCGTGGAAGAGCTTCTCGGCCAGGCGAGCAGCGTGGCGGTGGGTGTCGCGACGCCTGGCCGAAGCCCGACGGGGGGGCACGCACGAACATCCACCATGGCCGGAGCATATCGAGCCAGCGTCGGTCTGGCAAATCGGCAACGTGGGCGAGTGGCGGTCCGCCTTGCGTAAATCGCCCGAGGGACCAAGACGACCGGTGGCACCAACGACGAATTGCCGCCGCACCCTTGCCGTGGCACAGGCCAAGCCGGTGTGGCAGCCCGGCGATTTACGGGGCACGGAGTGGATCGCGGTCAAAACACCAGTTGCACGAGGACTAGAATCGGCAGCAGCACCGCCAGGCTGTACAGCATGTAACCGAAGAAGCTGGGCATTTTGACGCCCGAGCTTTCGGCGATCGCCTTGACCATGAAGTTCGGTCCGTTGCCGATGTACGTCATGGCGCCCATGAACACGGCACCCAGGCTCACGGCGGTGAGCAAGGCGGTGTCGACACCGGCCATGGTGGCGGTGGCTGCGACGTCGGCCTGGCCCGTCAGGGCTTGCGCGGTCTTGAAGAACACCAAGTAGGTTGGGGCGTTATCCAGCACGCTGGAAAGCGTGCCGGTGGCCCAAAAGAATTCAGCCGGCGTATTCAGCCCCAGGCTGGCACCATGAACATCGAGAATTTGCAGGGCGGGCTGCATGCACAGGAAAATGCCGATGAACAATGCCGCCACTTCGACAATAGCGCCGAAGTTGAATTTGTTGGCTTCGCGGATGGCCGCGGAACCCAGCGCCAGCGACGCCAGCACCAGGCCCAACTGCACCGCCTCGCGCAGGTACAGCCAAGGGTGCCAATCGGTGCCGGGGAAAGTTTTGCTGGGGTCCAACAACGCCACCGAGGCAATCACCCCCAGCAGGCACAAACCGTTCAGGCCCCAGCCGCGAACCGACAGCCGCCGGGTGTTGGCTTCATCGCGGACGATATCGCGCAGTTTTTCATGCGGATAGCATACAAAGCGATCCCAGACAAAATACACCGCCAGCAACAGGCCGTTGACCAGCAGCCACTGGGGCCACAGCGACAAAGTCCAGGCGAAATCCACGCCGCTCAGATAGCCCAGGAACAACGGGGGATCTCCCAACGGCAACAGGCACCCGCCGCAATTGCAGACCGCGAAAATGAAAAACACCACGGTGTGCTTGATGTGCTTGCGCTCGGCATTGGTTTCCAGCAGCGGCCGAATCAGCAGCATGGCCGCGCCGGTGGTGCCAATGAAACTAGCCAGCAACGCGCCGACGCCTAGAAAGGCCGTGTTGGTCGTGGGATGCGCTTTCAGATCGCCTTCGATCCGCACGCCGCCGCAGATCGAATACAGACTGAACAACAACACGATGAACGGGACATATTCGTTGAAGAGCGCGTTTTGAAGCACCGTCCAGGCGACACCTAGCGACAGGCCTCCGGCCACCGGCTGCACCAGCGCATGGCCCAGAAAATGCCGCTCGACGGCGTGACTGTGCAGCACCACGTAATACGCGAGCGTCACCAACCCCAGGCCAGCCGCGACATAAAAGCGGTGCAGGTTGTGTTCCCACCAATGCGCCACGGCCGGCAGCAGCGGAAAAACGGCGATCGCGCCCAACAGTAACACGAACGGGACCACCGTAACCACAGGGGGTGGGGTCGGTTTGGAGGCCTGCACGGCGTGCTCATCAACGTGCGCTGCAGTCGCCCCGTGG
>CAYSXM010000710.1:0-2931 GCA_964434905.1 uncultured Pirellulales bacterium
CAGTCGACATCGATCAACAGCGAGCGCTGGCCGAGCAGTTTCGCGTACAAGGTGTGCCCACCTTTGTCTTGCTGGTCAATGGCCAAGAGGTCGACCGAGTCGAAGGTGCCACCTCGGCTGCCGAACTAACCGAAATGCTGCGCCGCGCTGGCGTGGCACCCGCCGGCGGCCAACCAGGTTTCGCCGGGGAAAGGGGTGCATTGCCCGTGGCTACAAGCGCGGCACCTCTAGGCGCCTTCCAAATTGGGCCCGCCAATGCGCCACCGCTACTGGGCGCACAGCCTAGCATGCAGCCACTGGGCGATTCTGGCGCGCGCCACGCGCCGGCCCCGACCTTGGCATCGGACCCGACCTCGCAGCGTTTTCTAGCAGCCGCAGCCCGACTAAAGGTCGACGATGTCAAGGGCCATTCCTACGGCACCGGCACCGTGGTCGCCTCGGATGATCGCCAAGCACTCGTTTTGACCTGCGGCCATATCTTCCGCGAGTCGCAGGGACAGGGCGCCATTTCCGTCGATCTGTTTGCACCGGGCGCGGGCACCAGCCTGCCTGGTCGGGTCGTTAAGTTCGATCTCGATCGTGATCTGGCCCTGGTGGCGATTGAGCCCGGCCGACGGCTACCTGCGGTCCCCATCGCGCCGCCCGCCGTGGAAATCCAAGTGGGTGATGCTGTCACGTCGGTAGGCTGCGACAATGGGTCGAACCCCACCGCGTGGAACAGCCGCGTGACGGCGCTCGACAAGTACCTGGGGCCGCCGAATGTAGAGGTGGCGGGACTGCCGGTCGAGGGGCGCAGCGGGGGTGGGTTGTTTTCGTCCGACGGATTTCTGATCGGCGTTTGCAACGCGGCCGACCCCGAAGATCAAGAAGGGCTGTACGCGGCCGCCGGTTCGATTCGCGCGCAGCTCGACGAATTGGGGCTGACGCAACTTTATCAGCCTCCGATGCACCAGTCGCCGAGCGGGCAAGCGCATGCGGTGGCCGGCCTGTCTCCTCTGCCAGGTTCAACGGCGAGCACCGCCGCGGCTGCCGCACCTGTGGGTTACTTGGCGGCCGGTACACCTGCGGTGTTTGGGCCTCAGCAGACGGCCGTCGCCGGCACGTCACGGCCGGGACCGGTTCGTTTGGGGCCCCCTCCGTCGATGCCAGCCCAGATGCCGACAGCATCCGGAGCCGCCCTGACCGCTAGCACGGCGCCACCGACCGTGCCGACAGTCGGCCAGATGTCTGCCGAGGAGCGTGCTACGCTCGACGCAGTACGCCAGGCCGGGGCAGAAGCCGAAGTGGTGTGCGTCATTCGATCGTTGACCGATCCCAGGGCGAAGAGCGAAATTATCGTGCTCGACCGGGCCTCTGGTGCGTTTCTGTCGCAGTTGGCCGCAGAGGACCGCGTGCAACGCGCACGGCACCTGACGGCCTCGCGTCGCACCCCCGGAGATCGATCCCCGTCGATTGTCGCGGATGATGCGTCTGCCTGGCGACCAGCGACTTGGCAGCGATGAGCCTTGGTTGGCGGGGCCGCCGATGCAGACTACCCAGATTGCCGGCGCCAAAACAATGAATCTGAACCCACTGGGTTGCCGAAACTATTCGACATGCCACAGGCGGCCAAGGGCGCAATGCGCCCCAGGGATTGATTGCGGTGCGATCAATCTGGCCACGAGTCAGCAACTTGATTTCGGCCGCCTGCGCCGGTGAACCAAGGAAGGTTTCCCGTGCCGCGACTTGCGATTGTCATTCCGGTGCTCGACCAGGTGGGTTCGTTTGAAAACGGGCTGGTGTCGGTGTTGACGAACCGGCCGGCCGACTGCGAAGTAATCGCAGTTTTCAGCGCGCCCTATTCCGACCCGTACCAGTTGGCCAACGAGGTACGATTGGTCCACGCCGCACCAGGCGCTGGTTTCGCTGAATGCGCCAATCTGGGCGTGTCTGCCAGTGAAGCGCCGTTCGTGCACGTGCTGGCCGCCGGTTGCGAAGTGGCCGAAGGCTGGACGGACAAAGCCCTGGTTCATTTCCGAGATCCGCGCGTGGGGAGCGTGGCGCCGCTGGTGATCGACGCCGTGGATCCGCGGCGCATGCTCAGCGCCGGTGTACAATACAGCGCCGGAGGAACGCGGCGCGACGCCGGGCGCGGCGCGTTGCTAAATTCCGGCTCGCCCTCGGGCCCGGCGCCGATCGGCCCCTGTCGATGGGCCGGCTTCTATCGTCGTGCCGCGCTCGAACTGTTGCACGAGCCCTGGTCTCCCCTGGTCGGTGAAACGTTGGCCGATGTGGACCTGGCCCTGCGGCTGGCTCATGCTGGCTACACGTTCGCCCTGGCGGCCGACGCCGTCGTGCGTGCCACGGCACCGCCTGAGCGGCGATTCCGCCAAGGGTTTCGCGCGGGTCGGCAGCTCGAATACTTGTTCTGGCGAAATGCACCGGTGGTGGGTTGGGGCCCGGCCCTGGCGCTGCACCCCTGGACGGTACTTGCACAAGCAGTCGCCACGCTCCCCAGCCCGGCAGCCGTATCGCAGGTGCTGGGGCGACTGTTCGCAATGGTCCAGTCGTTGCGCCATGTGCGACACTATCTGCACCTAGCCTCGCTGGCGGGCCAAGCGCAGTTCGAAGCTAATTTTCTGCCCTTGGAAACGCCGGTCGACCCGCCGCAAGCGGGATCAAGACCACCTGTCGCGCCACGCCCGGACGCGGTATTGCAGCGCTACCGGCGAGCCGAGTAACGCCTGGCAGCGGAGGGCGCACAATAGGAGTGAAAGGCACCGGCACAGGAAGCTGATGCGCCGGCACTGGCATACCGGTTGCTTGACGCGCACCGCGCGGGGTACGAAGATGGCATTCAGCCAATCATAGCGCCTGGCAATAGAGACTATAGCGCAAAATGTTCCGGCTACTGGGAGATGCTCGGCAACTCTTAAACGAACTCTCCTGATC
>CAYSXM010000711.1:0-2927 GCA_964434905.1 uncultured Pirellulales bacterium
AAAAAAGTACCGCTGCGTGCCCGCTCCCGCGGAAGCGAGATCCCAACCGGTCGCGGGAACGGCCGACAGATCGCTGGCCGTGTGCAGTCCCGCAGTAAGAATCCGGTGGCTGTTGTCAATGTTCAATTCGCCGGCGCCATAGCGCGCATCCAACGGCTGGTTCGTGCTGTGCGACCAGTCGTCGAAGGTGGTGGTCGTCAAGTGATCCAAGTCGAACTCGTCTTTGGTCGCGCCCGCCATCAAAACCGCCTTGATGGTTTCCGGGCGAGCGGCCAAGAGATCTGTGCCAGCGGTTTGCAATAACAGTGCCGCGGCCCCTGCCACGCGTGGTGTGGCGCGACTAACCGTGGCGGTGGCGCTCGGAAAATCGCCCGGCGCCACCAGATCGGGCCGCGATCGCCCCGCCACATCGAGCGTGCTCGGCCCCAGGCTCGAACCCCCGTTCGATTGACCCACGGAAATGGCGTTATAGGAATTTGCCAATAGCAATGGCACCGCGCTGCCACTGCCGTTGTCCACCCCCACCACCGCCACCACACCGTCGCGCTGAATCGCAAAATCTAGACGCCGCAAGGCATCGATCGCTTGGGCATCTTCCAGAGCGTTATTGCCGGGATTTCCGTCGCGCAATAACACCCAACTGTGGTTTTGAACACGGCCCACCGAGGGCAGCGGAGCCGCCGCGGTTTGCAGTTGCAAGTAGCCGTCGTTCAACCAATCTTCCGTCGAGTAGACATTGATCGTGCTCACCCCGGAAGCTACGCCCAGCGCGCCGTAGAATGTGCGACCCACGGCCGTGGCGTGCGAACTGGTGACACCCCCGCCCGTTTGGTCGACGAACGTCTTGCCGGCGAAGTCGGCGTTGGTTGTGCTAGGAAAATACACCGCGCTTTGCTGATTCAGCGGTGCCTCGACCTGTGTCACCACAATGCCCGAGCCGGTCGGCGCCGCGACACCCAAACGGCTTTGCAGGCTTGTCAGCCCAATCGCCGCATTCACGTCGTCCCACACGTCGGCTCGTGCCGGCGCGGCCGCCCCCAACAACCAGGCGCAAGCCAGCACGGCGCACGGCATCGGTGCGCACCGCCAGCGCCGCTTCAACCATCGCTGCACAGCCGACCTAGGCATGCCATCTCTCGGCGTGTTACGCCGCCTGTTTCCGCACCGTCGACAACACGCCCCTGGCCACAGGCTCTTTGGAACCAAGAGCCTGGGCAATTGCACTCATCGCACAACAGGCATTTCTGGCCGAATGCCCGTCGCCTGCGGCGGTATCAATTGTGACGAGATACCCGTCTTTGCAGTATAGGCAGGTCGCACGAGACGGACAACGAATCGTTCCCATTCCCATTGAAAACAGCCGCAAACGGCCGTGTAACCTGTGCGACACAACTCACGTAACCGCAAACGGTTAGAGGTGCCTTGCACGACGTCGATTTGGCCCTTGGTTTGCTTGACACTGAGACCGGGTCGGGGGAAGATACCATCTAGAGGGGTGTGTGGCGGCGATTCCCGTGGGCCGTCGAGAACCGGCCCGTTTTGCCGACCGCCCCCCACCAGCCGTTCTCCGGCAGATTCTCCGTCGGGGGCCGCAGGACCGGTAGAGAAGCCGGGAGAAGGCTTTTGCCGCAGGTTGCGCCCGATCTGGGCGGCATCACAGGGCGACCTCCCGAGTAATTGGGAGACTCGATTTTTTTGGGTCGTAGCGATGGCCTCAGGCCACTAGTGACAGGCGCTAGGGATGCAGGTCAACGAAACCTTTCGCCCCTACACGCGACCCAAGGACCAGTTTCGTGGTCCCGCCTGGCAGCGCGCGATCATGGCCCTGGTGGGCCTCGTGCAGTTCGTTTTCGGATGGCCGATGTTGGCCATCGGCCAACGCGACGAAGCGACCGGGCAGCAGGCGCTCGGCGAGCTGAATTTCCGGCTTATTTTGGCGACCCTGATCGCGATAATCACGCTGCCGCCGTCGGCAATTTTCTGGCACCGTTATCAGCTACAGCGCAACGCCGGAACGCTGCTGGCCGATGCCAAGAAAGCCGAAGTGGCCGAGCAATGGGCCAAATCGGCCGATCTCTGTGAACGCTACTTGCGTTTGAGGCCTGACGACCCCGGCGCACTTTTGCGACTGGCGCGCAACTACGATCGCGCCGCGTACACATTTTCTGAAAAACGCCAGGCAATTGTCAACTACCAGCGTGCGGTCAAGCTGGCCCAGGAAGAGCCCGTCATCTATCGCCGCCTGGCCGAGTTGTATGGCGAAATTGGCCGCAGCGACATGGCCGATTTCCAAGCCAGCCAATTGCTGTTGTTGGTCCCTGACGATGCCACCGGCTGGCGCGTCAAGGCGCGTGCCTTGCACCGCCAAGCGCGCGAGGGAAGCCGCATCAAGCTGGAATCAGCGGCCGATGCCTATAAGAAGGCCGTGGCGCTCAGCCCGTCCGATGCGCATCTGGCCGCGACGCTCGCCGATCTTTACCGGCGCGAATTGTCCGACCCCGGCCCCGCCGAACGCGAATCGTTGGCGAACGAGGTGTTGGACGTGCTGGTCGCCAAGAACCCAGACTCCTACGATGCCCACCTCGCGCGATTCAGCTACCGCACGCGCTACCGCTTGCCGGAGGCCGACGCCGACTTGGATCGCGCCCTGCAGTTGGCACCACAAGAAATCGACGTCGTCCTCGCCGCTGGTCAGCGGGCCCAAGCGCGCGGTCGCTACGACGAAGCGCGGCGCTATCTCGAAGAAGCCGTCCGTCTCCAGCCCCTAGATCGCCGCGCCTATGTCAGCCTGGGCGAAATCCACGTGGCATCGAACTTGCCCGACGAGGCCCTGCGCACCTGGCGCGAGGCGCTGAACCAGGTGGGCGACGACGATCTGGCCATCAACCTGCGCGTGGCGGCGCTGCTGGTCCGCACCGGCCAGCTTC
>CAYSXM010000712.1:0-2910 GCA_964434905.1 uncultured Pirellulales bacterium
TATATGCCATCGCGCCGCGTGTACGACGAAGGGGGCTATGAAGGGGGCAGCTTGTACGAATATGGCCTGCCGGCCGAACGCTGGGCCAACGACGTGGAACAGCGGATCGACCGCGGCGTGTCGCAGTTGGTCGACCAGGTGCGCGCCGCGCCGCAGTCCCGTGCGAACGAACCATGACCTCGCATGTCGACGACGCTCTGTCTCCGGCAACTCGGCTGCCAGGTTCGGCGCGCGCGGTACCGGCCTGGCGCACCGGGGCCTGGTGCGTGTTCGATGTAGCTGCGTACGCGGCTTTGGCCTGTGCGGCCTGGTGGGTGGGGCGCGCGTATGCAGGTATTGGGCACGTTTCCGACGATCAGTTGCACCTCGATACGTTGGCCGCCTGGCAGCGCGGCGAGATTTCCACCGCGAGCTATTTCCTGCGCCCGCACAACGTGCATTTCATTCCCCTGTGGCGTGGCTGGTATTACCTGTGGTGGCGCTGGTTTGGTCTGGACCCAGCGCCCTGGCACCTGGCGATTAGCCTGTTGCACGCGACGGTCGGCATGGCGTTGTACGACCTGGTGCGGCGGCGTACGACCTCGCGCGTGGCGGCCTTGGTGTCGGGGTTCACCTGGTCGGCCTGCGCCATGGGGCGCACCGATAACCCGCTAGCCTGGATTGGCGCATCGCACCTCACGTTCGCGCTGGCGCCCTGGATGCTGGCTGCGTGTTGCCTGACGCGGGTGGGCTCGCGGCGCGAGGCCGGCTGGGCCGCCGTGGCCGCGGTGTCCGTGGCGCTGTCGGTGCTGGCCATGGGTTCTTTGTTGGCGCTGGTGCCGGTGCTCGTGGCACAATACTGGTGGTTCGAACGACCGCGCAGCGCCGCGCCGCGCGATCGGCTGTGGCTGGCATCGCTGTTGGCGCCCATGGCGATGGCCGGCACGCTGGCGCTGTGGTGGGTGGTGCCGGCCGTGTGGCATTTCAATGAGCCGACCGCGGGGCGAAATCACGGCGCCGCACTCGTGGCGGTGGCGGCACATTTTCCGATCGGTCTGTTCAACGTATTGTTCTGGCCGGTGGCGCCGCATCCGATCGACGGCATCGCGGTGAAATGCATCGTGGCCGTCGGCTTGGTAGCCCTGCTGTGGCTGCCCTCGCGGCGCCCCGCGCGCGGCTGGCTGGGCCTGCTGTTCGCCGCCGCGCTGGTCCATGGGCTGTTGGCCAATCTTCACGGATCCTATTTCGACTTTCGCAAGGTGACCGCCAGCAGCCGCTATGCCTATGTTCCTTGCCTGTTTTGGTGCGCGCTGTTGGGCGTACTGGCTCAAGCCGCCATCGATCAGGCCGGCCGCTGGGAACGCCGGCTGATTTGCGGCCTGCTCTTGGCGTGCGCGCCCTTGTATGTCGAGTATCAAGCACGATCCGCACTAATAACCCGAGGTCGTTTCGAAGCGATTGCCGACCTGCCGACTTTCCGCCGCAAACATGCGGCTTGGCACGACCTGCTGGCGGCGCTCGATGCCCAGGGGCGCGGCGGGCCACCGGTGCGGCTGCCCAACCTTCAAGTTCCCTTCACGCTGTTGCCGCACCGGCTAGAAAACCTGGCCGGTTTTAGCCTGCGTGAGCCTGCCCGAGGTTTGCAGTTTGTGCCGCCTGCGGAGTTCACGGCCGCGGACCGCCGGGCGCTGGGCCAAGCGCTGGTGGGAATGGAATCGCCGGCCGCCGAGGAACTGGTAGAATTGCTCGACGACGCATCGCGGCAGCCAGACACCACGGCCGCGCCGCCGGCGGATAGCGCAGCGCCGTAGCGATACCGGTTCGCACCCGGCTGGCGTGGGCGACCTTCGGCATCGCATAATACCTTCCGCACGCTAGTTGCACTGGGCTCAGCGTGGCCCATTCGCACCGTACCCGTTTTGTCGCGCGGTTTCCTCCCTTGCACCCTGGCCCCGAGTAGGTCCGCCATGCAGTTTGGCCTGACGTCTGAACAAAAGATGATCCACGACCTGGCGCGGCAGTTTGCCACCAAGGAAATTGTGCCTGTCGCGGCCCACTATGACCGCAGCCAAGAGTTTCCCCAGGCGGTGTTTCGCCGAGCCTTGGAAGTAGGGCTGTTGAACCTGACCATTCCCGCGGCCTATGGCGGTGGTGGGTTGGGCATTTTGGATCTGGCGCTGGTGACCGAGCAGTTGGCCTGGGGATGCACCGGCATCGGCGGCGCGATTGGGCTGAACGCGGTGGCGGCCGACGCCCTGCTCGTGGCGGGCAGCGAGGCGCAGCGGCGCGAATACCTGGGCCGATTGATCGCCGGGCAGTTTGGCTGCTATGCGGCGACCGAACCGGGAGCAGGGTCCGACGTGGCGGGCTTGGTGACCCGCGCGGAACGGCACGGCGATCGCTATGTGTTGAACGGCACCAAGATCTGGATCTCGAATGCCACGGTGGCCAGCTTTGCCATCGTGTTCGCGCGCACCGATCGCGCCGCCGGACACAAGGGCCTGACGGCGTTTATCGTCGAGATGGACGCACCGGGCGTGAGCGTGGGGCGGAAGCTGGAGAAACTCGGCCAGCGCGCCAGCCCCGCCGCTGAAATCAATCTGGTCGACGTGGCCGTGCCGATCGACAAGCGGTTGGGCGAAGAGGGTCAAGGTTTTTTGGTGGCCATGCGCGTCTTCGATCGCTCGCGGCCCATGATTGCGGCCTCGGCGGTGGGCCTGATCCAGCGCGCGCTCGACGAAGCGTTGAGCTATGCCAAACAGCGCCACACCATGGGCCGGCCGATCATCGAGCATCAGGCCATCGGCCACAAACTGGCCGATATCGCCATGCGGCTCGAGGCGGCACGGCTGTTGGTTCACAAGGCCTCGTGGTTGGCCGACCAGGGGCAGAGCAACACGCAAGTGGCCGCTTATGCCAAGGCCTTTGCCG
>CAYSXM010000713.1:0-2906 GCA_964434905.1 uncultured Pirellulales bacterium
TTCGATCAGGTCATGCCCCAGGCCGCCATGCACCACCAACGGCGTGCTGGTCGGGCCAAGCACCTGCACGAAATCGTCGCCCCCCAACGCGTCGATGAAAATTCGCCCCGTAATGCCGTGTACCACCTGCGATATGCCGCCCGCTAGGAAATAGGTATCCACGGCGTCCGACGAATCGATGTGGAAGATATCGCTGGCCTCGGTCCCCGACAGAAACAAGGAAACCAGCGAGGCATTGTCCGGGTCGGGGCCCGTCGCGAAGTGGCTGAGCGCGATCGAAAACACCAGGCTCGGCCCCGTGGCCCCGTCGCGATCGGTGGCCGTTACGCCGACCGTGGTCACCCCCGCAGTGCCAAACGTGTGGGGGACCAACTGGCCGTTGATCCCGGTTACCGTTTCATCGACGATGCCGTCGTGATCCCAGTCGATTTGGAACGTATAGCTCGACACATAGTCGACCGCGCCCGGGTCGGTTACATACATCGGCACCACAACCGGCACGCCTACCAACCCCCAACTCGAAACCGAAGTTGCCAACACGGGCGCCACGTTGTTCACCACCAACGGCACGGCCGCCGTGCGCGAAGTCCTGCCCGAGCTGTCGACCACCCACAATCGCATGGCATAGCTAGCCGGTCCCTCGCCGATGCCCAGCGCCAAAAGTTGTGCCGGCGAAAGGCTGGGTGTGGCGCCCGTCGCATCGGCATACGTTCCGTCGCCATTCAGGTCCCAAAAATACTCGAGCGTCTCGCCCACGTCGCCGTCGGTGGTCCCCGCGCTCGACAGACTCAGACTCCCTCCTTCGTCAATGTTGTACGTTCCCGGCAGCGCCGCCGTGGGCGTGTGTGCGACACCGATTCGTTGTGCATACACCCCTGCGCCGCTGCCATCTTGGAGATCGCTGTCCCAGGCCAGAACCAGGCTGTTGTTGCCCAATGCCGCCACGGCAGGTGCGTCTTGGATGTTCGTCGTGTACGTATTGACCAGCCTTTGACCGCCGTCGGGCGCGCCGGTGGACAAGAAGTGCCGGGCAAACACCCCTGAAGTGTCGCCAGCTCCCTCGCCACTCCACGCGACAACCCAGGCGCCGCTAGGCTCCACGGCCACGACCGCTTGGCTTTGCGTGCCCGCCGTGTCCACGTTCACCGCCACGTCGCCCCCCAGCGCCGCTCCCGCCGCATCGAACTGGCGCGCAAAGACACCGGTCGCGTCGCCGGCCCCCTCGCCACTCCAGGCCACCACGAACCCGCCGCCGTTCGAAATGGACACCGATGGAGCCGACTGCGTGCCGGTGGTATAGCCGTTGACCACCTGTGGCGCGCCCAGGGCCGTGCCCGAAGCACTGTACAGCCGCACGCGAATATCGCCATTTTCTTCCCAGGCGAACACGGTCTCGCCCGTCGACGTCATCGCGATCGCCGGTGCCGCGCGCGTGGCAATTCCCGGCGCGCTGACCAGAACCTCCGAACCCAATGCGGTGCCCGAACTGTCGAAGCGCCGGGCATACACTCCCCGCTGAACCGGGTCGCGCCCGTTGTCGATCCAGGCCACCGTGAAGTCGCCGTCGGCGTCGACCGCCACCACGGCGCTTTGCTGCACGCCGGGCACAAACGTGTTCGCCTGCACCGGCGAGGTGGTCTTGGCGACTCCCGCCGCGGTGTAGCGTCGGATAAACACGTCGGTGGTCAAGTGCGTGTGGGTGCTGCTGTCGTAGTTGTTCGAAGATTCCCAGGCCACGATAAAATCGCCCTGCGAATCAATCGCTACCGAGGGATTGTAAAAACTGTTCCCGCTGGTGGCGCTGGCCACGAGCTGCGCGCCTTGCGCCACGCCCGCGCTGTTGTAGCGCTGAAAGTAGATAAAACTGTCGCCCGTTTCCGAGCCTTGACGTACCACCACGAAGTTGCCCGCCGCGTTGGCAGCCACTGCCGGCTGAGATTGACCGCTGTTTGTCAAGGTGTTCACGCGGAACTCAACCCCCGCCGGGCTTAGCACGTCGGTCGCCGCCGGCACGGCCAGCGCAGCCCAGGGGCCCTGGCCGCCGTCGACATCGCGCGCACGCAGCTTGACCGTGGCCGGTCCTACCAAGGTGTGCGCCACCGTGCTGCCCGAGCGCCCGACGACGGTCTGGTCGACAACTCCGTTGTTGTCCCAGTCCAAATCGAACGTGAAATTCCCCGCAGCATCCACGCTCGATGGGTCGCTGGCCAGCAACAGGAATGTGTTGCCGTCGGGCCCCAGCAGCCGGGCCGTGGGGGCGGTGTTCGTCACCGTCAGTGTGGTGCCTACGGTGTTCAGATAACTCAAGCCCGCGTTGCTAATCCGCACCGCGATCGGCCGCGCGGGGCCGCTGTTGTTCACCCCCAGTGCTTCGAGCTGTGCCCAGGTGAGCGTGGGCAGTTGGCCCACCGCGTCGCCGAACACGCCGTCGTTGTTTAAATCCCAGCTATAGCTGGTCTGGCCGTCGCCCGCGTCTACCACACTGGTCGAGTTCAAAGTCAGGCTGCCGCCCTCGGCGACACTGTAGGGACCTGCCGCGGTGTCGATCGCCGCGCCGACCGTCACGGTGCGCGTGCTGGTGTTGCTCGCGCCGCCATCCTTGTCGCTCGCCACCATGCGCACGGAATACGTCCCCGGCGTCGAGAACGCGTGCGTTACCACCTGGCCGGTCAATCCCGAAACGGTTTGATCGGTCAGCCCGTCGCCGTTCCAATCGATCGCATAGCTGAACCCGGCCGCGTCGTCCGTATCCGACGGGTCGTTGGCCCCCAGCGTAAAGCTGGCCAACAAGCCGGCCGTGGTCGAACTCGGTCCGCTGATCTTGGCGGAAGGCGCCCGGTTTTGAATGGTTCGGCCAATCGTCGACGTCTGCGGCGCGTACTGGCCCAGACCCGCGTAGACGTAAA
>CAYSXM010000714.1:0-2906 GCA_964434905.1 uncultured Pirellulales bacterium
AGGCCCAGTTGATGGCCTCACGCTTGAAATAGTCGCCAAAACTGAAGTTGCCCAGCATCTCGAAAAACGTGTGGTGGTACGGCGTGCGCCCCACGTTGTCGATATCGCCGGTCCGCAGGCACTTCTGGCAAGTGGTCGCCCGCCGGAATTCCAGCTTGCACTTGCCCAGGAAATGGTCCTTGAATTGGTTCATGCCTGCCGGGGTGAACAGCACCGATGGATCCCAGCGAGGCACCAGCACGTCGCTCGGTCGGCGGACGCAGCCCTTGGTTTCAAAAAAGGCCAGGAATTTTTCGCGAAGTTCATCCGTTTGCATGGCTACCGCCGCAACTACTCAAAAGAAGAGGTCCCCCAGCCGACGCGACGCACTCGCAGGGCGGTCGGCCGATCTAGCGTCGCCGCGATCTGCTTGCCCCTAGGGGGGGTGGGGAAAATGGATTCCGCCCCGGGGCAGACCGCAAATGATAGCCGCCGAGCAGATACCCGCCTAGGCAATCTGGCCTGGGGGCACCCACCATTTTCCACGCTTCCATGCGTATTGCGGCTAGCGCCTGGCAGCCCGCTACAAGACTTGGACAGCCCGAAAGTTGCGTCGTCGAACCGCGACAACAAGAAACGAGATCATCGCCAGGCATGCCAGCCAAGCAGTTTCTGGCTCGGGTACGCTCGCTTCCAGAGGAGAACAGCTTTCGCCGAAGTTCGCCGCCCAAATCGTGTAATCGCCGGCGCCAACAGAACCGTTCGCGTCGAAGTCTGCTGAGAGGCCAGCGCCGCTCTGGCCGAACTGCGCGGCCCAAACGCTGTAGTCTGCGGTGCCGACCTGGCAATCGTGGTTGGCGTCGCCAAGAAGTGACGGAACATTGAAAATGCCGGACACCTCATTGATCCAATCCCGGTAAATGTCCAACCGGATCGTTCCAGTCATGCTGTAGCCCCTGCCGAAACTGGTAATTCCGATGAGTTGGCTTTCGCCGTCGAGATCGGCAAACCAACCGCTTCCGCTATCGCCGGGGCTTCCACCCATTTCCAGTGGAAGTACGTTGCCATACGGTGGCCCCCGATCATCGAACTCCGCCAGCATGTACCGAGAGCTGATGACGATCGTTGGCCATCCGATCCGGTCGATGATGTTCTCGCCGGCGCGTTTGATTCCGTCGTAGGTACCGACGGTGGAAGGGTAGTAGCGCAGTTCCCCATAGCCGGAGAAATACCCGTGCGTTCCTGGCAGCACGGCATCCTGGTAGATTTTCGCCGGCGTGATATCGGTCACCGGCTCGGCGAAGTGAATCAGGCCGATGTCGTCGCTGTTTCCACCTCCATTGTCGTCCACATATCCCGGATAGGGATACACGGCGTCGATCGACCGGTACGCGGGCAAGCCTTCGTAGATGTTCGTGTCAAAACTGCCGAACCATCGCAAGCGGCTGTCGTCGATCACGTGGGCAGCGGTCAAAGCCCAATGAGGAGAGATCAGCGCGAAGGAACCGCTAATCGTATAGGTGTCTCCCAACCAGCCGCCGATCCATCCAACGGACTCGAACCTGGGATTGGCTGCGTAGTCGATATGCGTTTGATTGGTGCCCTGCGCGATTTGGCCTGCATGTGCATCGACGGCGAGAAATAATCCGAAAAGCCCAATGACTGCCGCAAGGCTGTTTCCCGGCGTTCGCAGGCCGGAAATCGGTCTTGAGTCCCACATGGGTGCAGTTCCCAGATCCTGCGCGAAATTCGGAGTCGCGAGCCGTGATTTGAAGGCGAGCGGCGCGGAGTTCGGTAATCGATTTCGGTGAAAAGGGAGTTCTTGTTGCATTTGCGCTGCCGCAAGCGGCCCAGCGCCCGTCCAACAAGGATATCTGCCATCCTCGCACCATCGCAACGACGTTCTGGAGTTGCCGCCGCGGGACGACCAAAAAACAGCCAAGGCCGGTCGCTCGCGAAGAACCAAGCACCCCTTTCTCAAGGCTTGTACCAGGCACCACGATCGCTGTCCCTGGTGTGCTGGAAACGGCCCAATTCAGTTAAATCAAGATCAAACTATTCGCCGCGTTCCGCTTAGCTTGCTACCAAACTGGACTTGATTCGCCCCAAAAACGGCATGTTTGTGACACAATGGACAGCTACTGTGGTCACTACTTGGATGCTGGGGTCGGTCGCACAAAGGCACCTAGCACCACGCCCCCCAGAATCCAACAGACCGCGTGATATAGTGCGTTCCAGGCGGCAAAGCCCGGGTGGTGGTGAAACCAAACCGGGCCGGCCAGGTCGCAAAACGCCGTGGCAAACAACCCCAAGAGCGCTACAAAGCCCACTCGGGCCCAATAGCCTGCCAACGCGGGCGCGGCCAAACGGAGCAGCCCTGCTGCCAGCAGCGAGCTGAACACAAAATAGGCGAACCCCAGCGCATAGACCAAACCGCTCATGGGGTCGGTCCCTTCGCGCAACACATGAATTTGCGCTACCGGTCCCGCACGGTGTTTTTGCACGAATGCATCGAATGCGGCCGCGGCATCTCCGGCGGTGGAGTTGGTCGCGGGGCGCGGCAGAAAATAGGTGCCACTCACCGGCAGGTGCCTGTTCAGAGCGACGGCCAACTCGTCGGGCTGGTCCGCAGAGCGCATGCAGAATTCGGGGGGCGGAACCAGCCCCCAAAACACAAAGCCCCACAAGAACAACACCACTCCAGAGACCAACGAGCCCAACAACATCCGCCCCATGGGAACGTCCCCAAATATTTGTTTCGCCTGAAAGCGCCTCGACCGCGATCCGGCCTCGCCAGCGCTGGCGATCGTACCGACAATCGACTGAAAAGGAAACAAAACCGGGGCACATGACCGCAGTGATCAAATCGCCTGGGTGCCATCCATGAGGAAGTCTCCGTCAAGTACGACAGCGGGACGAACCGCGGG
>CAYSXM010000715.1:0-2904 GCA_964434905.1 uncultured Pirellulales bacterium
GAGCGCACGCGCCGGCTACGGCAGAGGCCCCAAGCCATCGGCAGGCCCCGCGGCGCTCCAGCGCAGGAAATGCTCGATCTTTGCCGGCTGATCGTGCTCGTACACGCGAAAGAAGCACACATCGAGACAATAGCGCGGGTATTCGAAATTGTCGGGGTCGCCTCCAAAAAAGGCGATGTCCTTCTCGGGTGCGAATACCAGCCGGACGTCGGTGTACTTACGATAGCGATACAGGTGGTACCAACCCCCCTGGTACAGCGTTACCACATCGCTGCGCAGCCCGGTAGCGTCGAGCGATTCCTGCTCGATCTCGGCCATGACTTGGCGGCGAGCCTTTTCCGCGTCGGCCGCCGTGGCACCGGCCGGCACCGCTCGACTCACCCGCTCGGTCACATCCTCGATGCTCTCCAGCACATTCAGTTCCTGATCCACACAGCGCAGTTCTTCCTCGCGCGTGCGAGCATGGAACCCATCGTTCACGAGGTTGCGCTCGGGTGTGCTCAGTTTCTGCAACGCATCGGCCCCCACGTGGTGATTGGTCATCACCAGCCCCTCGGAGGAAACAAACGAACCCGAGCCGCCCGAGTTGAACCGCACCGACGCGTGCTGCAGATGCGCCATCCAGGCGTCGTCGGGTGCAAAGCCGTGGGCTGCCTTCAGGCGCGCTCGTGGCGGATGGCTGAACAGCCACATGCCTTCATCGGCCGATAGTTGATCCACCAGGGTGGCCCCCCACAAAACCGCCAGTAACATGGTCCAAGTGCAATTCCGCATGGTAGCTGCGCCTATTTTTTGGGTTGTTCAAGAGGGTGATGATCTTGTACTTCGAGTTTCGCGCGCCAACCCACCATGGCCAGCGCCACAAGCAGAACGCCAAAGGCCGCCAGTGCCGGCCAGATGCTTGTGTTCCACTCCGGCGTGAACCGGACTGCAAAGTTGAGAAACTCGTTGGATTCGATCCCCAGCCAAAGATTCATGCGGCGTACCGCGGCTTCCGGAAAAAAGGCGAAAAACGCCACCGTCACGCCGGCCGACGACCCGCCAGCGATATAGCCCGAGCTGAGCAGCACGCCGGGGCTCATGTCGCCCGCTGCGGCCGACTGCCGCCGCAGTCGATCGACGAGCCAGCGCACCGCTCCTCCGGCAAAAATCGGGGCCGAGATCTGCAACGGTAAATACACGCCCACCGCGAAAGGTAACGCCGGTACGCCCGCCAGTTCCAGCGTCAGTGCGATCAACACGCCGATAATTACCATCTCCCAGGGCAGCTTCTGCTGCAAGATGCCGCCGATAATCAGCGCCATCAGCCGTGTCTTGGGGGCCTCGAACTTGCTCGATTTCATATCCACGCCGTCGTCGCGATAGCGCAGCCGGCCATTGATGGCTGGGTCGACCAGGTAGCGCACCGCGCCGGCATCGTCGACCAGATACTTGCCGGCCAACACGCCCGGCACCTCGCCTTCGGTCACATGCCAAACGCGATACACGGAGTTGTCGACCCCAGCATATTCACCCCCCGCCGCTTGGCGCTCGGTCAACTGCGCCACATCGGCCAGCGTGTGGCGGGGCAGGTTCTCGGGCTGTTTGGAATAGATGGTGCCGGCCTCGTTCAGCAGCAACAGTGTCACGCCGATTACCAATGCCGAGGTCAGTGCGCCGACCAAAATGGCCAGTTGCTGGAACTTCGGAGTGCCGCCGACCAAGAACCCGGTTTTCAGATCTTGCGAGGTGGTACCCCCGTTCGAGGCGGCGATGCACACCACGGCCGCCACGGTCAGCGCGGTCAGCGTGGCCGCCTTGTCAGTGCGCCCCATTAGCAGGAACACCAGGCACGTCAACAACAGCGTCGCCACGGTCATGCCGGAAATGGGGTTCGACGACGAACCAATTTCGCCCGTCAGCCGCGACGAGACCGTGACAAACAAAAAACCGAACAGCACGATCAACACCGCGCCCACCAACCCAAAGGCCGTGAGCCCCAGGCCCAGGCTGGGTGTGGCGGCGAGCACCGCGACCAACACCAGTGCGCCCAGACCCACCAGCCACAACGGCAGATCGCGTTCGGTGCGACGTACACCCTGAGAATCGCCGGCCGGGCCCGTCCTGGACCGCCGCAAATCGCCCAACCCACTGGCAATCGAAGACCAAATCATCGGCAGCGCTTGGAACATGCTCAAGATGCCGCCCGCCGTGACCGCCCCGGCACCGATATACAAAATGTAAGCATTGCGGATTTCACCCACCGACATCTGGCTAATGAGCTTGCCCGTGGCCGGCGCCAAGGGTTCGGTCAGGTGCCGCCCAAACAGCACAATGGTCGGCACCAGCACCAAATAGGCCAGCACCCCGCCGGCCACCATGATCGAAGCCACGCGCGGGCCGATGATGTAGCCCACCCCCAACAGTTCCGGCGACAGTTCTCCACCCACCACGGCGCCGGGCAGTTGCTTGATCGGCACATCGACCTGCTCTTGCCACAGCCGCAGCGCCTTCGACAGGAACTTGTGCAGGAAGGCCAGCCCAAACCCGGCAAACACGGTTTGCGCCGTGGCTCCACCTTGTTCACCCACGATCAGCACGTCG
Organism: uncultured Pirellulales bacterium; assembly: GCA_964434905.1. Taxonomy (GTDB): domain Bacteria; phylum Planctomycetota; class Planctomycetia; order Pirellulales; family CAYNRE01; genus CAYSXM01. Next base: position 2,584 of record CAYSXM010000715.1, read on the forward strand.
GCACAGGCGGTTCCCTCGGGATAGCGCAGCGTGCCGTGTTGCTTCACGATGAACGCACGCCGCAGGGGAATCATCATCAAGATTCCCAACAGGCCCCCCAGCACCCCTACCGTCATGACCCGCGTGACTTCCATGTCGAAGCCCAACAGCAGCAAGGCGGGAATGGTCACGCCCACGCCAAAGGCAATCGACTCGCCGGCCGAGCCGGTGGTTTGCACGATGTTGTTTTCCAAGATCGTGGCTTGCCGCGTGCCGGTCAGCTTGCTGAACAAACGGAACAGCGTAATCGACAGAACCGCCACGGGAATCGAGGCCGATACC
>CAYSXM010000716.1:0-2901 GCA_964434905.1 uncultured Pirellulales bacterium
CGCCATAGCGAGCTACCAAGTCGCCCTCACGCGACAGACGTTCCATTTGCCCCGCGAACGCCTTGATCACGTCGTCGCCGGCCTGGTGACCAAACGTGTCATTCACCCGCTTGAAAAAATCGATATCGGCCATGACCAGGCTGAGCGGCCGACCGCTGCCCAACGACGTTGCAACCTCGTGGGAAAGCACACGGTCGAATTCCGCGCGATTGGCCACCTGGGTCAAGGGATCGCGCGTCAGGGCCGCATTCAAACTTTCACAACGCGACTCCAACGAGGCCTCGGGCGAAGCATCTTGCAGTAACAACGTGGCTCCCTGTGGCAGACCGTCGGAACCCACCACGGGTGCCGCCTGCACGTCGACAATCATTGCACGGCGTTGCGGGCCAGATATCTGGTAGCGGCCGCTGGCGGGTACGCGCCGCAACACGGCGTTGGTCAAGGGGCACTTCTCCGCGTCGACCGCCTGGCCGTCGACAGAACGCATGGCCAGCAGGCCCGGTTCCCAGCGGCGCTGCAGGAACTCGGCAGCGGTGTAGCCGGTCAATCGCTCGGCGCCCGGATTCCAATAGATCACTCGTAGCGACTGGTTGACGAACAGCACCGCCGCATTGATGTGGTTCAACAACTGCTGGTGAAACAGCGTGGCCGGCGCCGCTTCGTGCGTTGCGCCAACCGTCGGAGCGGCCAGGCCATCGCCCTCGGCCATGGATCGCAGCCAGAGGTCGGCATCGCGTTTCAGGCGGTCCGGGTCCCAGGCCGAAACGTCCGCCAGGAACCGCACTAGTTCCGGATCGAATTGCGTGCCCGCGTGGCGATGCAACTCGTCGAGCGTCTGCGTCAACGACATCGCCGGACGATAAGTCTGAGGCGTGGTCATGGCATCGAAGGCATCCATGATCGACAGCACGCGGGCGCCAAATGGAATGTCGCGCCCCCGCAGCACGCTTCCGCCGCGGCTGCCATCGAACCACTGCTGCGTGTGGTTTACCAGCTCGACCACGCCGGGTAGCGACAGACTGCGGCGTACCAGGTCGAGCCCCATCCGACGGCAGCGTTGCAACAGATCGGCTTCGCTAGAGGTCAAGGCCGATGGCTTGTGCAGAATTTTTTCGGGCACGCCGATCTTGCCGACGTCGTGAAGCAAGGCAGCCAATTCGAGTGCGTCGCGTTCGGTTGGCGAGAGGCCTAGCTTGTCGGACCACTCGGAGCAGCCCAACAAAACCCGCGCCGAGTGTGCCGCCGTGGCGCGATGCTTGGCTTGCAGCGTATTGAATAGGCTGCGCGCGATTTCGAGTTGGGTAGGTGGCACTTCCTGTTCGATGGCGGCGTGTGCGATCGCTGCCGAAGCGCGGTCCCACTCGGCGGCGATTTCCGAGCTCAGGTTCGCCACTCCGGCCAGTGTCGGCTGGCCGGAGAACGAAGCTGGCACTTGGTTGTTGGCAGTGCTGTTCATGGAGGAAGTCGACCAAGTTGCCAGGGCCTAAGCGCACGTCGTTTCGCCGGGCTCTGGTGGCGGCCTTGCGAACCCATGGGGGACACGCCACACACCCCCGGCGGTGGGGGCGGCGCATTACCTCGGTAAACGGTACGTCGTGGTTGAAACCGGTCAATGGAAGTCGTGCCCGGTAACAGGGTTTCACGTGCGGAATCACTCGGGCGAGGGTCGTTGCAATGGTTGCAAGGGTCGCAGCCCTTGCCTTCACCTTGGCCGGCACTCTACTTCAGAGGGGGGCAGGGGTGCCCAATTGACGCTGATCTGCCGCACCAGTACGATACGGTGCTTCCTAGCCTGACAATCTCAAGCTAGTACGCCCCTTGGGTTTAGATCGCCAGATCCGACCCGTTGGGGGACCGTCTGTGCGATTTGCCCCGTGGCACCTCTTGGCGTCGGCGGGTGCTGTCAATGGAATCAGCTCGACCATTTTCAGCGATCGCCAGGCAGATGTCGTTGATCATTACCAAATTGATCGAGCACTGAACGCCGGACGCCCAGGCCTGCACTTAGGTGCCTTGGTTCGGGACATGGCCGGTGTGCCCTCACTTGCAAGGAGTTGTTCTCGTATGTCGGCCACCGTTTTAGTGAAGGATTTGATCGAAGCGGGTTGTCACTTCGGGCACCGCGCCAGTCGCTGGAACCCCAAGATGCGGCCGTATATCTATGCGCGCCGCAATCTCATTCACATTATCGATGTGCGCGAGACCGTTCGCGGCTTGCTGCGTGGTCGCCGGTATCTGGAACAAGTGGCCGCCAATGGCAGCTTGATCATGTTCATTGGCACGAAGAAGCAGGCGGCCGAGGCGGTCGAGCGCGAGGCTTCGCGGTGTGCCATGCCCTTTGTGGCGGAGCGTTGGCTGGGTGGCACCTTGACCAACTTTCGCACGGTGCGCAGCCGACTGGGGCGACTGGAAGAACTTGAGAAATTGATGTCGGGCGACCAGTTGGGTGCGTATTCGAAGAAAATGCAGTCGTCGTTGCGCCGTGAACATCGCAAGATGTTTCGCAACCTCAACGGCATGCGCACCATGAGCCGATTGCCAGAGTGCATGGTGGTTGTCGACCCCAAAAAAGAGCACAACGCGGTTAAGGAAGCTCGCAAGCTGGGCATTACCACGGTCGCGTTGATCGACACCGATTCAGACCCCGATCTGATCGACCTGCCAATTCCCTGCAACGACGACAGCATTCGGTCAGTCGAATTGATCCTGTCTCGGCTAGCAGATGCCGTGTTGGCCGGCAGAGGCAGCGTGGCAGCCGCGGAAGGTCCCGCCGCCAAGGCACGCGGTGATCGAGCGACCGCAGCCGCCAAGGCCGCCGAGGGTTAACCTGAATTGTTCATGAGCCTTCTGGTGTGGAGCCGAACGTGTCGCGCGTGCTGCGTCAAACCGCCATCGCCCCTG
>CAYSXM010000717.1:0-2898 GCA_964434905.1 uncultured Pirellulales bacterium
CACTCCGCACGGCTCGCAGAATAACGACATACGTCGCGATTCTGTCATCGCATCCATGCGACGTCGCAGCCTGTCGAATCAATTAACAGGCTGCTGGGGCCTGGCGAGGCAGGCTCGGGGGGCACCCGCAAGCAGCTAGACCAAATAGTCTTCGGCTCCTAGCGTGCGTAATCGCCGCGCGGGACTACCCGCCACGATTTCACCGGCTGCAACGTCGCGCGTCACAACCGCGCCAGCCCCCACGATCGCACCGGCTCCGATGGATACCCCACACAAGATCACTGCCCCAGAGCCGATCGAGGCACGGCGCCCCACGCGGGTGAATACGACCCGCCAGTCGTCCTCGGTCTGCAGCCGACCCTGGGGCGAGGTGGCGCGGGGGTAGCGATCGTTGGTAAAGCAGACGTGGTGCCCGATGAAGCATTCATCTTCCAACTCTACCCCTTCGCACAGAAAGGCATGCGAGCTGATCTTGCACCGCGCGCCAACCACTACATTCTTCTGGATCTCGACAAACGAGCCGATCTTGGTTTCGTCTCCTATCGTGCAGCCGTAGAGATTGACAAACTGGTGGATCGTGACACCCTGGCCCAGCCGCACATCGTCGGCAATGCGTTGCAAGGGGGAAGGTTCATTTGGCATGTCAGAAGATTCCTTGTGAGGCAGTTGCTCCACGCCCTCGGGCGACATGGCCCCAGGCCTGGGTCGTGCCGGCCACCCCAGCGGACGTTCGCATAGACAGACACGGCATACGCACGCACGGCATGGGCAGGGGGGTGGCTTGATTCCTGCGCGAGAATACCGCCTGGACCTCTGGAAAGCCAAGAGGTTGTCTGCCGGCGTGCCGACGGTTTGCCCGACCGAGTGCCGACTGGATCTGTCATGCTTGAGGGCCCTCGACGACGCCATTAGACTGTGTCGCTCGGCAAGCCAGGCCCGTGCCGCCGAAGCCAAGGCACCTTGCACCCCGTGGCCTGCGTCTCGGGGGGCGTGGCCAGCGCCCCGCCACGGCGCGGACTGCGACCCTTCGTGCCGGCGCGGTCGGTGCCACGTTGAACGCACCGCAGCGGTCCCTGGCGCTGGATCCCCGTCGACCGTGCTCCTCTAGTCGAGGTGTCTCCCCCTTGGCAAGTGCAACCACCGTGATGGCGCCACTGGTTTCGATCGTGGTGATAACCCACAACCGGTCGTCTCATTTACGGCGATGTTTACAGTCGGTTCTGTTGCAAGGTTATTCACCAGTCGAGTTGGTGGTGGTCGACAACGCTTCGATCGACGACACACCCGAGGTGGTGGCCAACGTGTGCCCCCTGGCGCAGTACCTGCGGCTGGAAGAAAACCGGGGGGTCTCGGGGGGGCGCAATGCGGGGTTTGCGGCAGCGCAAGGCGAATTCTGTTTGGCAATTGACGACGACGCGATCCTGTGCGACCCCGGCGCCGTGGCGGCGTGTGTCGAACGCCTGCAAAGCGAACCGCAACTGGCGGTGCTGGCGTTCACGATTCTATTGGGCGACCAGCAAGTCGAGGACCCCAAGTCGATTCCACGACGCGACAAGCGGCCACCCAACACCGATTACGAGTGCAGCTATTTTTGCGGGGCCGGATTCGCGATTCGCCGCGAGGCCTATTTCGCCGCCGGCGGGTTTTGGGAACCATTGGTGTACGGCAGCCAGGAACTGGACCTGTCGTATCGCTTGCTCGACCTGGGCTGGCGCCTGGAACACTCGCGGCGCGTTGTTGTGCGACATTTCGAAGCCGTGACAGGCCGCCCCCGGGGCCAATGGGTGTATTACAACGCGCGAGATCGGTTCTGGGTGGCGGTGCGGAACTTGCCGTGGCCCCAGGTGGCCACAACCGCGCTGTTGTGGTGGGCAGAAACCGCGTGGACTGCCGTCAGGTGCCGGCAACTCTCGCATTTTTTTCGTGGCTTTTTCGCTGGCTGGCGGGGGCTGCGCCGGGCCTGGTCGGGCCGTCGCGTGATGAGCGCACCCGCGCGCCGACGGCTGGGCCCGTTGTCGGGTCGCCTGTGGTACTAACCGGGGCAATTAGTCTCCGCGATCGGCAGGCGTCGCGCCTCGAGTCGGTGCCGGTCCTGTTTTGGCCTAGAATCATTCCATGAATCAGCGTCGCGTCCGCATCTTGCTAACGATTTCCGACCTCGTGGGGCGCGGAGCCGAACGCGAGTTCGTCAACCTGGTTGCCGGATTGTCGCGGTTGCGGTTCGATCCGATGTTGTGCTTCTGGCGTCCCGTGTTCGATTATCCCGTGCCGGACAATACGCCCTTCGAGGTGTTGCATAAGACAAAAACCTGGCATTTGCCCCGCACGATCAGCCGGATGGCCGCACTCGTCGATCGTTGGCAACCCGACGTTGTGTTCAGCCAGTTGGCAATGGTCAGCTTGGTGACCGGCTCGGCACTGGCTCGCGCAGACCACCGCTGCGCGTGGGTGGCGCGGCTAGTGAACGATCCGCGTCGCGACTTTCGTTTTCCCTTGACCGCCTGGGCCCGGCGCAGTCTAGCCCGCGCAACGCGCGTGGTAGGCTGCTCGCAGGGCATTGCCGAACAGTTACAGGCCTACCTTCGACTTCCCTCCTCACGCGTCGCGTTGCTCGACAACGTGATCGACCTGCGGCAAATGGGTCGGCTGGCCGGCCAGCCAGCGCTCGTGGATAAACCCGCCGACACGTTTGTCGTGGCACACTCGGGGCGGCTGGTTGAGCAGAAAGACCAACGGACGCTGATCGACGCCTTTGCCAGAATCTGCGGCCGACCTGCCGAGCTCTGGATAATGGGCGAGGGACCGCTGCGCGGCGCGCTCGATGCACGCGCCATCCAACTCGGCGTCGCCGACCGTGTGCGGTGGCTCGGCTTTCAGGCGAACCCCTATGCCGTGCTG
>CAYSXM010000718.1:0-2898 GCA_964434905.1 uncultured Pirellulales bacterium
CATAGGCATAGGTATAGGCGCTGCCAGCCACGGGCGTGGTCGAGGCAAACTCGGCATAGCACAGCGCCGCTAGCCCGCAGCCCACGGCCGCGACGACGAACGACAACACCACGGCGGGCCCGGCGTCGAGCGCGGCAGCCCGGCCGATGGTGACGAAAATTCCCGCACCGATGACGCTGCCCACGCCCAGCGCGGTGAGAGCAACCGGGCCCAGCACGCGATGCAGGCGATGTTCGCCGGCCATTTCGGCCAGCAATTGTTCGACCTGTTTCCGTCCGAAAATCTGCTTCCACAGCGTCATGCAATGGGGTCCTCGATCGGGGAGTCGGCCGGTAGCCCACCGACGCAGGTCGGCGGTCCGAGGATTCTACCGCTCGGACCAGCTATCACGGAACGCGCACTCCCGGAGCCAGCATCGGACCGCTGGAGAACCACCAGCCGCGGGTCAACGACAGGCTGGGGCTGTCGCGCGCGGCAGCGGCCGACTATCGTGTTCCCTTGGCAGGCGCGATGGCGCGCCGCGAGCCAGAATCGAAGCGCGAGGCCCAGATGGCGACCGAGACGGTAACGTTAGAACTTGGCCATGCGGTGGCCACACTGTGCTTGAATCGGCCAGCGGTGCGCAACGCGTTGTCGAGCGAGTTGGTGGACCAGCTAGCCACGCATCTGACTACCTTGGAAGGGCGCGACGACGTGCGGGCATTGGTGCTAACCGGCGCCGGGCGGGGCTTTTCGGCCGGAGCCGACCTGGCTGAAATTAGCCGCGGCAGCGCGGCCGACGCCGCACAGATTGAACGGCACACCGCGGCCGTGTTCGACCGGATGGCGGCCCTACCGATGCCTGTGCTCGCAGCGCTCCACGGCTTCGCGGTGGGGGGTGGTTTCTTTCTATCGCTATATGCCGATGTGCGGATCGTGGCGGCGGGAACGAAGCTGGGGTTTCCCGCGGTGGCGCGCCAATGGATTCCGCCCTGGGCCCTGAGCCGGTTGGCCGGTTGGGTGGGCGTGCGCCGGGCCGAGCAGATCCTGCTGTCGCAAAGCATGTTCACGCCGCGCCAGGCTGTGCGGTGGGGCCTGGCCGAGCGCGTAGTGGCGGCCGACAAGCTGCTCGCTGTGGCCCGTGACATCGCAGCGCACTTGGCCGAAACACCGCGCGAAGTGACCCGCGAGATCCGCGAGTTTTTCGCGGCGCTGCGCGGCTTCGAGCACGCGCGGTGGGACGAAGTGGCTAACGCGGGGTTTGAACGACGTTTTAGCTCGCCCGAGGCCCAGTCGGCGATGCGCGCCTTTTTCGCCAAGTCGAGCGAGCGGTAAACTGCACGGCGTGGTCCGCGAAACCGCTACTTACGTCGTTTAGCTTGCCTCGGCCGTGGTAGCAGCTACCGGGCCCGTGGTGCGCAGACGCGTTCCCAAAGCGTGGCTCATTTGAATCTCGGCCGCCAGTAGATTGTGAGGGAAGTAAACTCCCCCGATCTTGGCGTTGTGAATCGAACAGCCTTCGAGATCGAGTGCGCGCAGATCAACACCCCGCAGATCGGTGTCTTTTAGGTAGGCGCCTCGCAAGATGACCTTCGACAGGTCGGCACGCCGCAGGTCGCTCCCTCGGAAGTCGCAGTTGGTCAGATCGACCACCTCTCGCCCAGCCACTGCTCGGCTGAAACCTTGATGGTCGCCGGCACGCAGGCAGCGAAAGGCTTCGTCGTCCGTAAAGCGGGGGCGATTGGGGCCCGACCCTGGGTCGCCGCTTCGTGCCGCGGCGGAAGCAGGCGGCGGGGAGTTCGCAGGGCGACTGGTGGTGGACCAAGCCATGGCCATTGGTTCCTGTAAAGGTCTGGAATCTCGCCACAATAAGGCGGAGCCTAGGCAAACTTAGCTTGCATTTCGCGGCAGTCACCTGGGGCGAATGGACCGATGGTGGGGCCTATGCGCGACTGGAGCGGGCATTTACCCCCCGCCCTTGGGCTGTACGCGATGCCGCAAGTTCCACGGCGCGCCATTCCCGGGTCGCAATCGGCCACGCGCAGTGGTACCGTTCAGGGGTGTCATGGTTTTCGCCAGCGGTGGATGGGGCGTCCGAAAAGAGGCGGCCAGATGCTGAACACTTCGCGAAATCGAGAGAATTTGCCCGGCGCCACCCTGACGTCGCTGGCACGATCGGTGGTGGTGCTAGCGGTGTTCTGTGGCACCGGTGTGGCCGCGGCCGGAGAGGCAGGCGCCGTGGTTGGAGAAAGCACGCCGCGCGCCGAGCCACCGGCAGGGCACTCGAACCATGGCGAAGCGTTCAACGAGGGGCCCCGGCACAGCGCTTACCTGTTCGAAGGCGTAGGGCCCGCGCACTTTCCGGTCACCTGCCAGGGGGAACAAGCCCAGCGGTTTTTCGACCAAGCGGTCAATCAATTGCACGGGTTTTGGTATTTCGAGGCGGAGCGTGCGTTTCGCCAGGTGCTCGTGCACGATCCGCAATGCGCCATGGCCTATTGGGGACTGGCCTTGGCCAATCGCGAGCATCGCCCCCGAGCGCGCGGGTTTGCGGCCGAGGCCTTGGCACGGCGAAATGGACTGACTCGCCATGAGCAATTGTGGATCGAAGCGGTGGCCCGTTTTCTAGGACTCGAAGTGACCGACGTGGCGTCGGTTGCCAACCCCAGCGTGCCCGCTCCGGCGGCTCGTACGTATGTGGCGGGCCAGGAACCGCTCGAGGAAGAAAAGGCCACCAAGGAGCAGTGGCAGAGGCTGATCCGCGACCTGGAAGACTTGATTTCACTGGATCGCGCTGCCATGGAACCCAAGGCATTTTTGGGTTGGGCACTGTGGGAAGCCAGCCAGGGCGGCTTGCCGATCGTGAGCCACGAACCGGTCGATGCGCTGCTTCGCCAGGTGCTGGCCGCCGAGCCCCGG
>CAYSXM010000719.1:0-2895 GCA_964434905.1 uncultured Pirellulales bacterium
GATTCATGTTCATCCCGGCCAGATAGTCCATCCGGTCGGTGTAGGGAATCCACTGTCTGGGCGACAGGTTTTCACCGATCTTTTCGGCACAGCGGTGCAGGTAGCCGATATGTGGCGTGACTTCCGACACCACCTCGCCATCGGTTCGCAGCACCAACCGCAACACACCGTGCGTGCTGGGGTGCTGGGGCCCCATGTTGACGAGCATTTCGTCGGTGCGAACATCGAATTCGATGATCCGCTGGTCGTCCAATTGCGTTGCCATGCTTTACTTTTCCTCAACCGTTCGCGTCGCTCTCGCGATCGCGACCGAATCACTATCGCGACCAGGTTGTGGTCGCGACCAAAACACTATCGCGACCAAAACACTATCGCGACCATGCCGCTGTCGCGACCCAATCGTGTGTTACCGTCCGCGAATGCCGTGGTATTCCAGCGGCATCTGATAGTCTTTTCGCAACGGAAAGCCCACCCAATCTTCCGGGCACAGAATGCGCCGCAAGTTGGGGTGGCCCGTGAACCACACGCCCGACAGATCGAAAAGCTCGCGCTCGTGCCAATCGGCGCCGCGCCACACCCCGGTCACGCTGGCGATCTCGGGCGGTTGGCCCGGCACGTCATCCTTCCAGCGTGGCAAGTTCGTTTTGAGCACCAGGCTGACTTTGCCGGCGGTGCTCCACAGGTGATACACCAGATCGAGATGGGGCTCGAACGTGGCCTTGGCCGCCTTCTTGGGATCGACTTCGAGCCAGTCGACCACGGTCATACAGTTCAAATAATCGAAGCGGGGCTGGGCTTGCAGCTTGAGAAACGCGCACACCGAAACCACCGACGCCGGGTCGATTTCGACCCACGGGTCGAGCGCATCGAGATGTACGCCCCGAATGCTCGGCCCAAACTTTTTTTGCAATTGGTCTACGAGGCTCGGACCCGCCATGCCAGTTGTCCCATCCTTTTTCTGCGTCCATCAAGCGGTCCGGGGCACGCGCCCGCCGCCTGGGCCACGCCTAGGCCGACAACACCGGATCGGTCTCGCGTGGCATTGGAACCGCCGACGCTTGGTTGGCTCGCTCCAAACTCACCGCGCGCACCCAGTCCAAATCGCCGCGCCGCCAGACATACGCGAACCCCACCATCAATACCGCGAAAAACACCAGAATATCGGCCAGCGAAAAGCTCGCTAGTTGATAACCTAAACCCGCAATCTGTTGAGCGCCCTGGGAAGCACCCGCCGAGCGATCCATCGTGGGGAGCGCCGACTGCGGAACCCCCAACTCTCCGAATACTCGTGCCGCGGTGGGCGTCAGCGCCAGGCTGCCATCGGCCGCAGCCTCGACAGTTACTAGTGCCGGGTCGACCAACTGGGTGGCTTTACCAAACACGGTGGCCCAGGGAAAAAAGAACGCGACTTCCACGTCGAAGATAATGAACAACAACGCCACGACGTAAAACCGCAGGTCGAACTGTACGAAACTGGAACCGATGGCCGGTTCACCGCATTCGTAAATCGACTGCTTGTCGGGGCTGGGCAAGTTGGGCCGCAACAATCGGCCAATCAGCAGGTGCACTGCCAGAAAGCCCGATGCCCCGGCCACGAACAGGGCGATATAGGCCACGATCGAAATCGGCGTCATTCAAGGCCTCGGGGCAGGTGGTGCCACGTACGATCGGGAGGCCTATGCACTGCGGCCACTCCCAACAACAAGACTCCCCCCGCGCGTATCTCACCCCGACGATGAGATCCGTCTGGTGGCCGACCCAAGGAAAGCCGGACGCGCGCCCAGGGACTCACGAATTGGGGCATTCTAAGAGCCGAAGAGGTAATTGCAAGTCCTTCCCACAACATGCGTTGTGCAACGCTGCGGAAAAGGCCGCCCAGTCCGTACGGGCGGCTAGACGACCCGGACGGCTCGTTCTCGCCGGGTGCTCAAATTACCTGCGCCCCGCCCCCCGCACTGCCTCGCTACAGCGACTTCGCCAAGAGCGCGCCACGGCTAGCGGGGTCGAATCCGGTGGGCCAACGCGTTTCGCGGCTGTAGCTGGCGGCAGAAAGCAACACATCTGCCAGAATGGCCCCGCTCAGGTCGGCACCCGTCAGTTGCGCGCCGTTCAAGCAAGCTCCGGTCAAATCGGCTTGAAACAGATTGGCATTGTGCAGATTGGCATCGGCCATTTCCGCGCCCATCAGACGAGCCCCCATCAGCGCCGCACCTGCCAGATTGGCCTGGACCAGATTCACCTCGCGCAGGTCGGCCGCGAACAGCGTGGCCCAACCTAAATCGGCTCCCGACAGGTCGGCCCCGGGCAACAGCGCCCGCGACAGATTAAGTCGCACCAGTTTGGCACCGGCCAGCGACGCACCGCTGAGGTCCGCCCCTTCCAGCGTGCGCGCTTCCACGCGGTAAATTACCGCCCCGGTGGTCTTGTGTCGGATTTCGATCACGGGGCGAGGTCCCCGCAGGTCGCGCGAAACGGTGCCCAGCATGGTTCACACATCCCTTCGGGATCGCCATGGCCGAGGCCAACCAAGACACGGTCGACTAGTTCAGCCCGCGTGGCGTTGGAGTCGACGTAGCGGCTTCCCGTCGTGGACCCTGTGAATTCTAGCTGGAGGAGTCGCTAAACGACGAACAATTCTCGTACGCCGCGGAATTGCTGCCCCCAGCGGGGCGACCGGCCGCGCCAGCCACACGACCGGCAAGACCGGACCGCCGCCAAAACACCCGTGGGGCCCGTCGCCCGTCAAGCGGCCGCGGTTGGAAGACGCCTAAGCCCTCGCGACAGTGACGTGGGGCCGAGCGCCCTCAAGCAAGGCAGACAGAAGCCTCCCCACTGGGCTGCTAGTCGGCATCGGTTTGGCCGCTGTCGTCCGAGGGGCCAGCAGAAGCCCCTGCC
>CAYSXM010000720.1:0-2889 GCA_964434905.1 uncultured Pirellulales bacterium
TCGGCCGGGGTGCCGCCCGGTCCGACCCACGCCGCGAACCGGTCGTTCGCGAGCTGGTTCGTCAGCAATTGAACCAAGCCGGCGTGCCCGAGGTGGTCTACACCCAGGTGCTGGCCGAATCGAGTGACGAATTCGCGCTGCTGGCCCAATTGGCCATCGGCGATCGCGACGCGCGCCGGCAAGCTGCCCTGGCCTTGCGCGAGCGAGCCAGCACCACCGCCCTAAGTGAATTGGCCCTCGAACGCCTGGCCCGCGTGATGGATGGCGAGATCGACCCGCTGGTTTGGCAGGCGGCGCTGGTCGCGGTCCACGGCGACCCGCGCGCTCAGGCCGTGTACCTGGCCTACACCGCCTTGACGCAGATCGATGCCGAGGTGCGCCGCAAAGCCTGTGGCAACCTCGAGGTGTGCCCCGATCGTGCCCACGCGCGAATGCTGTTGCCGGCGCTCGCCGACCCCCATTCCGCCGTGGTGCGAGCCGCTGTGGCCGCGCTCGGCCGGCCCGGTGTACTCGACAACCTGGCCCCCCTCGAGGCACTTCTGGCCACGCCAGACCGTGCGCTCCGCGTCGACGTGGCCGCCGCGCTCGCCCGTGCCCAATCGGAACGCGGTCGCGCGGCGCTCGAACGATTGGCCGGCGATGCCGATCCACAAATCCGCCTGCAGGTTGCCCGGGCACTGGGTACGGTGGGCGACAGGTCGCTGGTGGGGCTGTCGATTGCGTTGCTCGACGATACCCAGGCCAGCGTACGGCGCGCGGCGGAAGAGAATCTGGCACGCGTGGTGGGCGACCAGGTGTTGGGCACCTTGCCCGCCGGAATGATCAGCCGCGCCCCACAGTGGAAGGCCTGGTGGCAGCGCGCTGGCCGCGACGCAGTGCACATCGCCCCCCAGGCTTCGGGCCTTCCCGCTGGCACCGCGGCGGCCGCGGGTACCGCAGTGCCCGGCGGGGGCACAGCTTTGCGAGACACGAAACTGCCCCGCTAGCGCCCTGCCGAGGCGGTTTGGTTTCGGTCTAGCTGCCCTCTCGAGAATTCAACAGACTGCCAGGGCGCGATCGGCTATGCTCGCCGGTCATGCACACGGCACTTTGGAAACGGCGCGCAGTTGCTCTGGCCGCGGCCAGCGCCAGCGCCCTGTTGGTGTGGGCATCGATCGTGCCTCGTGCCGCGCGCGAGGTAGTGGTCTATACCGCGCAAGATCGTGAATTCGCTGAACCGCTGTTTCAAGATTTCACCCGCCGCACCGGCATCGTGGTGCGCGCCAAGTGGGATACCGAGTCGACCAAGACAGTGGGACTGGCCAACGCACTGTTGGCCGAACGCCAGCGCCCCCGGGCCGACGTGTTTTGGAACAACGAGATCTTGCACACGCTGCGGCTGGCGCGCGGGGGCGCGCTGTCGCCTTACGCGCCACCAGGCTCCGCGCGGTTTCCCCTGACGTGGCGCGCCGAAGATGCCAGTTGGCACGGCTTCGCGGCCCGCGCCCGCGTGCTGCTATTGCACTCCTCGATTGCCGACGCCGGCGACGCACCGCAGGGTATCGCCGACCTGGTCCTGCCGCGCTGGCGGGGCCAGGTGGCCATCGCCAAACCACTGTTTGGCACCACCGCCACGCACGCTGCTTGCCTGTTTGCACACTGGGGCGAACCCCGCGCGCGGCAGTTCTTTCATGAACTCATGGCCAACCAGGCGCAGGTGCTTGCCGGCAATCGCCACGTGGCCCAGGCCGTGGCCAGTGGCGCAGCGCTGGTCGGTCTGACCGACACCGACGACGCGGTCGGTGAACTAGATCGCGGCAGCCCCGTGCGGTTGGTTTATCCAGACCAAGGCCCCCGCGCGATGGGCACCCTGATCATTCCGAACACGTTGTCGATGGTGCGCGGCGCGCCCCACCCCGCCGCGGCACGACAGGTGATCGACTTCCTCTGGTCGGCAGAGGTCGAGGATCGGCTGGCCGCCGGACCCAGTGCCCAGTTGCCGCTACACCCCGAAAGCCAGGTCATGCCGCGCTTTGGCCCGCCGGCAGGGTGGCAAACCGATTCGCAGGCAGCATTCCAGGCAGCGCCGGAAACCACCTCGCAAGCTAGTGCTGCACCGGTTGCCGCCTTCCGCGTGATGCACGTCGACTGGGCCGCAGCCGCACGGGTGTGGGACCGCGCGGCCGAGTTTTTGCGCCACGAAATGCTCGCTGAACCGTGAGGCAGCATGGTGCTGCGGTGTCGCAGGTGTTGTGGCTGCCAGCAAAACCGCGATCAGGTGCCATGGGGCTTTGTCTGTGCGCTGGAGCGTATTGGTGAAGACGTGAGCCCGCGGAACTGCAAAGGCGGGGTCTGGCAAGCCTCATTGGTCAACACGCACTGCAATCAACCAACGTCCGTCGGACGAAAACAGGTACCTGACCCCCCGCGCAACTCTCTTTGCAGTTCCCGAGTGTGCCAACGCCCGGGGCTTGCATACATAGTACTGCAATGTATAATGCCGCTATGTATTGCCGACCTTGGGTGGAATCGTGGCGTGCCCTCGCGTGACAACCATGCAAATCAACAAGGACCTGATCGCCGCCTCGTCGATTCCGCTGGTTCTGGCCATCTTGTCCGAAGCGGACAACTACGGCTACGCCATCATCCAGCGGGTCCGAGAGCTCTCCGGAGGGCATCTGGAGTGGACCGATGGGATGCTGTATCCCGTTCTGCACCGGCTCGAGCGGCAGGGCTACGTGAAAGCGCGGTGGGAAGTCGCCGAAAGCGGCCGACGGCGCAAGTACTATCGAATCTCGTCGCAGGGCCGCAAACAGTTGGCCGAGGAACGTAGACAGTGGCAAACCGTGGACGCTGCGCTGCGAGATATCTGGCAGGTGCTATCGCGTTCAATTTCAGCCGGCCATCTCG
>CAYSXM010000721.1:0-2884 GCA_964434905.1 uncultured Pirellulales bacterium
AGGTTCTCTTAACCGGAATCTTGAAGGTCAGTAACCGGAATCTTGTAGGTCAGGACGTGGCCCAGTTTTGTAGTCTCATAGGGCCAGTCCGTGGACTGACGAGATCTACTTTTTTCATGTTCTGGGTGCCACTGGCTTGGCCAGTGCTCTGGGTGTGTGCCCATCCAAGTTCGGGTGGAACGAATTTATTCACTCATGGAGTACACGTTCTTATCCTTTCTAGGAGATTCGTAGGTCAGGCCACGGCATACAACTTCTCCGTGGTGGATTTATTTCGTCGTGATGCGGCAAACGCCGACGGCCACACGAACACCCGGCACACAACAGAAATCACACGCACAACGGTTCCAGCCGTCGCCTGAGGCTGCTTGACAGCCACCTGGCCTCCAGGCGAACCCTGCCGGATCACCCTCGGGCGCGGCTTCGACAACCTGGCACTCCCAGTCCCATTCCGAGGAACATCGCGGAAATGTGGGTCCAGGCAGTGCGTGAATCGTTTGGGGGCCACGCGCCGACGCGCGATGCGGCCCCAGGCGCTTGCACGTTCGTCTCCAAGTTGCTGGCGTGGGAAGCGGACGCGAGCCTTGGCGATTCCGGGGTGCCGCCACATTCCACCTAAACGGTTAGGCTGGCACGTCGGACTCGGACACCCCGCGCTGGGCCCCCCGCGCTTGGGCTGGCACCGGGCGGCAAGTTGCCGAGATGCGCACGAAGCGCTCACGCGGCCGTGCGGTGGGTTATACTGCGCTGGGCCGCGCACCGTGCGCGGCGAACCCCGCTTCCTGGTCGCTTGGTGCGAAACATCATGCCCCGGCGTTACGACATCGACGGCGTTATCAAGGCCTGGCCCTATCTACCGGGTGAAATCAGCGTGCGCCGGGTGCGCGCGGCAGGCGGCCGCAACGTGCTGCAAATGCGCATCGAGCTAGGGCTCTTGCAATTGGAAATTGCCGGGCGCCCCGATGGCACGCGGCCCGAGGGGGCCGAAACCTATTTCGACTATCTGTTAGCGCGGTCGATTCACCAGGGGGACGACTTCCGCCTTTCGGAAGACGAATGTTGCGAAGCAGATCGCGAGTTCACGCAGTTTTACCAGCGGCGCATGTGTTGGCTGGCGCTGCGCGAGTTCGAGCTGGCCATGCGCGACGCCGACCACAATCTGGCCTTCATGGACTTTTGCAAGCTACACGCCCCGAGCCGCGAATGGGTGCTGTCGCACGAGCAATTCCGGCCCTTCGTGCTATTCCACCGCACCCAAGCCCATGCACTGGCCGAGCTCAGCGAGAGTGGTCCCGAGGCGGCCATCGAAGCGGTGAACCAGGGGTTGGCCAAACTGCGCAGCTTTTTCGCCGAGTACGAAGCACCCGAACGCTTTGAAGACGACGAAATGGTCGAACGGCTAGGAGAACTTCGCGAGGAAATCCGACGCGAATACAAGGTGGGCCGCACCCTCGCCGAGCAACTAGATGATGCCGTCGGACGCGAAGACTACGAAGCGGCTGCCAAATTGCGCGATCGCCTGAACCGACGACGAGGGCGCCAGGCCTCGTAGCCACGCGGCAAGCCCGCGAAACGGTCCCTCGCGAATCGCTCTACTTTGCACCACCCTAGGGCCGGGTGCCGAGTTGCCCCTGGCCCCCGGTTGCGGGCATGCAGCCCGTTCGAGAACTCGACGCTTCAGCGTCATCGCCTGGATGCGATGTCAAAACAGCGACGCGAGTCGTTGTTTCGTGGGCCGCGCGGAACGGTGCTCCGCACTTGGCGAGGTTGAAAAACGCGCCGCTGGCATTTTTCAACGGACGGCCAGGGAATCGGCCTGCAGACCCACCGACTTCAGAATCGCGCCACCGTTTTTTGCGTCCGGCTGAGACCTTGCCCCCGCAACTAGGGAATGCCCACCACCCAAACGAACCGTTTCGGAATTTTTTTGAAACTCGGGCGTCCGCTTTTGGGTTTACTTGCAATTAGTGTCGTGTGGGGAGCGAACTTTGTTTTCGCGCGGTACGGCCTTTTCGGCAGTGTGCTCGTCTGCCAGCACTGCGCTGGCTCTTTGGCGGGGCACTGGTTCGCCGAAAGAGGGGTGCGGCGCGGAAGGTACAGTTGCGGGACGGGCGCCGGACACGGGAGTTCGTGCCACCAAGCCAGGGCACGGCCATCGGTCGCGCGGGGAGTTGCAAACCATGAGCGTGAGATTGTTAATCGCTGATGACCACGACGTGATGCGGTCTGCCCTGCTGCGCATGGTAGAAGGCACCGATGTCGAGGTCGTCGGTCAAGCGGGGACCGTGGCCGAAACCTTGGCCCTGGCCGAGTCGTGCGCGCCCGATGTGCTGCTGCTCGATCTGCGCATGCCCGACGGAACCGGGATCCAGGCCCTGGAACAGTTGCGATCGACCCACCCCAGCTTGCCGGTGCTAATGCTCACCACCTATGAAAACCCGCTCTCGGTGCGGCGGTTGCAAGCCCAAGGGGCCGCGGGGTCGTTCGTCAAAGGCTCTGCCCGCGAATTGCTGTTGGCCAAAATCCGGGCGGTGATATCGCCTGATTCGCTGGCTGCTTCGCCGGTCGCGCTTGGTTCGCAGACGGAACTTGTTTCCTAGCCCGGATTATTCATGGGCTTCGTCGCATTGCTGAAAAACCTCTTAGCCCCACGTCACTGAGGTGGGGCCGCTCTGGGTCCCACCGGCTTTGACAGTGCTCTGGGTGCCGGCGTGAGTATTCGCCTGAGCCCCCGGCGATTCACGCCGGGGGCACTGCGCGGGTGCCACGAGTTTCTTGCCGCGCCTGGTAAGCACTGCCGCGCCCAGCCTGGCCACTTTATACTTGACACTCGCGGGGGGGGGGGGGGGGGGGATTTAAGGGCCCACCCCGGTCGATCGGCGTC
>CAYSXM010000722.1:0-2874 GCA_964434905.1 uncultured Pirellulales bacterium
CGATTTTAGGGCAAAATGCCGTCGACACGTCGACCTCTGATATGCTGCATTTCGCCCATTGCATTGCTGGCCGATCCGTGGCAACGTGTCGGCCAACGGTCCGCCGGGCCCAGACACAAATAATCCCTATTCCTTTCCAGGAGTCTTCGCCATGAGTCGGGTGTTGGTCGTGGACGATTCGCCCGTCGATCGCCGGCTGGCGGGCGGGTTGCTCGAAAAGCACTTTGAAGTTGCCTATGCAGAACATGGCAAAGATGCGCTGGCGCAGATCGGCGCCGGCCCGCCCGACCTGGTCGTCACCGATTTGCAAATGCCGCAGATGAACGGGCTCGAACTGGTCGGCCAGATTCGCAGCCGGTATCCGTTGGTGCCGGTTATTTTGATGACCGGTCAGGGAAGCGAGGACATTGCCGTGCGGGCGCTCGAACAGGGGGCCTCCAGCTATGTGCCCAAGCCCAACCTGGCGCGCGACCTGTTAGACACGGTGGAGAATGTGCTCTCGGTGGCCCGGGCCGACCGGCGCCACGAACGGTTGTTGGAATGCGCGCGTTATTACGAGGCGCATTTCGTGCTCGACAACGAGCCGGCGCTGATTCCGCCTTTGGTCGACCTGCTACAAGAACAAATTCGCCGGCAGCGGCTGTGCGATGAAACGGGGCGCATACGCCTGGGCGTGGCGCTGGAAGAGGCGCTGCTCAACGGCCTGTATCATGGCAACCTGGAACTGAAGACCGAAGAGCTGCGCGAAGCGAGCTCGGCCCTGTTGCAGCAGGGAACCCGGTCCTTGGTCGAGCAGCGCCGTCAGCAGGCCCCCTATAGCAGCCGGAAATTGCACGTCAAAGCGGTCATCTCTCACGACGAGGCCACGGTGGTGGTCCGCGACGAAGGAAATGGCTTCGATCCGCACAGCCTGCCCGACCCGGCCGACCCCCATAGTTTGGAACGTCAGATCGGACGCGGCCTGGTGCTGATGCGAACCTTCTTGGACCGTGTCAGCTACAACGCGGCAGGCAACGAGGTGACACTGACCAAATATCGCGACTGACGGGCACCAGCGGGGGTGGGTTTGCAGTCTCGCCCGAAGCGATTCCCTTTGTCCGGTGTAGACCGCCACGGGTCGGGGCGCCATGATAGGGAAAGGTGGCCTGCCACTGTTTGTTCTCGGCAGGGCCTCTGCGGGGCAGCTCCCCTAGGCAAGGTCGCGGTGGGGGCGCTGTAGGCCAAGAGCGAGGGCTTGGTTCCGGGCCGGTAGATTGGGAGCCGTTCGTTCCGCGTGGCGGACGATGGGGAACAGCAAGCAAGGGAGTTCGAATCATGACGCTTGTGCGCACTGGCGGCTCGGGTGGCGTGCGGGGCGCGTGGAGTTCAACACGATCGCGGGGCGCGATGTCGCGGCGGCATTTCCTGTCGCACGCGGCTGGCGCGGCGGGCTTGGCCTTGCCGGCCTGGCACTTCAGCGAAGCGATCGAAGCTCATGCGGCCGACCTGGGGCGGCGTCACAAGTCGGCCATTTTGCTGTGGATGGGGGGCGGCCCCAGCACGATCGACCTGTTCGATTTGAAGCCGGGCAGCGACACCGGCGGTCCGTTCCAGCCGATCGCCACGACAGGCGAGGCCCAGATTTGCGAGCACCTGCCGCTGGTGGCGCAGCAGATGCGGCATTTGAGCGTCATTCGCTCGATGAGCACGCGCGAGGCCGACCACAATCGCGGCCGCTACGCCATGCACACCGGCTATGCGCCCATTCCCGAAATCGTGCACCCCAGTTACGGCGCGGTGGTCAGCCACGAACTGGCGGCCGCGACCACCGAGTTGGAAATTCCGCCGTTTGTTTCCGTCGGCGGCGCCAGCGAGGGGCCCGGCTTTCTGGGCATGGCCTATGCCCCCTTCGCGGTCGATTCGAACGGGCAGGTGCGCGATTTGGAAACCAGCGTTACCGCCGACCGCTTGGCGCAGCGGATGCGCATGCTCGCGGAAATTGAAGGGGGGTTTGTGCGCGGACGGCGCGGCGAGGCAGCGGCGGAACACGCAAAGATTCTAGAGAAAACGCGGCGACTGCTCACCAGCGATCAAATGGTGGCCTTTCGGGTCGATTCCGAACCCGCCGCGGTGCGCGAGCAATATGGCGAAAACGCCTTTGGCCGGGGCTGCCTGATGGCGCGGCGGCTGGTCGAGGCGGGCGTGGCCTTTGTGGAAGTCGATCTGGGGGGCTGGGACAACCATCAGGGCATTTTCCCTACCCTGCAAACTCAGTTGCTGCCGACCTTGGATCGCGGCCTGAGTGCTCTCGTGGCCGACCTGGTGCAGCGCGGTCTGTGGGAAGATACGGCCGTGGTGTGGATGGGAGAATTCGGCCGCACGCCGCGCATCAACACGATGAGCGGCCGCGACCATTGGGCACGCGGCTGGAGCGTGGTGGCCGGCGGCGCAGGCATGGCCGGGGGTCGGGTGATTGGGCGCACCAGCGCCAACGGCACCGAGGTGGAAACCACCCCCTACTCGGCCCAAGACCTGATGGCGTCGGTGCTTTCGGCCTTGGGAATTTCGCTGGACAAGACGTTTACCAGCCGCAATGGTCGACCCATGAAGATCGCCAACGGCGGCCGGCCCATCGACGAATTGCTGGCTACCTGAGCCTGTGGTATGCGTGCGGCAGAGACCGGGCTTTCGCGTGGTCGGCGTGGGGCAAAACGACCAAGGCGCCGGCATCAATCAATCGATTCGTAACAGACCAGCGAGCGGCCTTCCAGCCGCAGCCGACCGCTGGCCGGCAGTGACGGACCATCGCGATCGGGAAACACGTCGGCCGGGCTTTCCGCGGCCGTATCGGCAAATTGGCGCCAGGGGATGCGCATCGCCGGCGCCGGCAGAACG
>CAYSXM010000723.1:0-2867 GCA_964434905.1 uncultured Pirellulales bacterium
GCTCGATGCGCGCCAGGGTCATGGCCATTTGCGATGTCGTGGCCGAGGTAAACCACTTCGTGCCGTGCAAGCAAAAATGGTCGCCCTCGGCCCGCGCCACGGTACCGGTTCCGCCCACATCGGAACCTCCGCTGCGTTCCGTCATCCATTGGCCCGAGGTCCAGAACTCGGCCGGATCTCGCGAAACCAGGTGCGGCCAAGCGCGGCGGCGCAGGAACGCATCGCCGTGTACTTCAATCGCCCGCGCGGCGCCGTCGGCCATGGCCAATGGGCAGGTAAACACCGCCGACGAAGGGTGGAACAGGTACAGCTTGGCGAACTGCACCAGGCGCGAGTACGCGCCGTGGCGGCGTTCGTAACCCAACGCCACGAGTCCCTCTTCGGCGCTGATCCGCTCGAGCGCTAGCCAGCCAGCCGATACGTCGATTCGATCGATCCGCCGCCCCCAAGCGTCGTAGGGAGTAAGCGTCGGCGGGTGCCGCTCGGCATCGGCTCCCCAAGCGGCAATTTCGCCCAGCACCCGGTCACCGAAACGGTGCAAGTCGGGTTCGACTTCGGCCAGCACCGACTCTGGCAAGGTGCGCCGCAGATAAGAGCGCAACTGCGCATCCTCGCGATATTGGTTACCTAGAGCGGGCGGATCTTGGAAAAAATCGGCCATGATTCTCGCCTGGAAAAAAGCAGGGATCTAGAAGTTATTGCATTGCGCTGCGCACCTGGCCAAACGAACGGTCGATTCCGGCTACCAGATAATGATAATCACAGCCACACATCACCCACTGCACACCCAGTTTCGCATACTTGCTGATCTGTGCTGGATCAATCCCCAGGCCCATGCCCACATAACGCCCCGCGGAGCGCGAGCGCCGAATGATGGTTTCGATAGCGCTGGCAACCTCCGGGTGATCGAATTGCCCCAAATGCCCTAACGAAGCTGACAAATCGGCCGGACCGATCACGATCGAATCGACTCCCGGCACCGCTAAAATCCTGTCCAGGTCGCGATAGGCGGCCGCCGTCTCCACCTGCACCGCGACGAACACCTCGCGCGTGGCCTGGGTTACATATTCCGCGATGTCGCGCCGGCCGTAGCCCGTGGCGCGGCGTGGTCCAAAACCGCGCTGACCCGCGGGTTGATACCGGCACGCTTCGACCACGGTTCGGGCCTCTTCGGCCGAGTTGATCTGCGGAACGATGATCCCTTCGGCTCCGGTATCGAGCACGCGTTTCATGGTACCCACGTCGGTGCTCGGTACACGAACCAGCGCCGCGGTTCGCGCCGCGTCGGCAGCCATCAGATGGGCCGACAAGGTCTCGATGCCGATCGGGCTGTGTTCCAAGTCGAGCCAGACAAAATCGCAACTCGGGGCCAAGGCCTCGGTGACCGCCGGATCGGCAAACGTAATCGCCAGACCCAAGCCCAGGTGGCCCCGATCCAGGCCTTGTCGAAATGCTTGCAAGTGCTCGAACATAGCTCCCCATTGCTGCTCTGAAGGCTACCGCGTCGAAAACGTTTACGCACATTTGCCGCCCTGGCACGACCACCGGCTAGCTGCGGTTCGCTAGAAACCTGAGCCGCTCATGGTATGATGTCGCACCGCCTGCTGGCAAACCCTGGCCGGGCTGCAGCACCGAAAAACAAGCTTAACAGCCAACCGATGGGGGCGCTTGACCGGCCGAGCAGCCGAGCCCGGCGCGGATAGACCATCTTCGGCTCTTTGCGAGGTTGACATGCGCATTGTGCGATTCCGCGATGCCCAGGGAACCGTTTCCCACGGTGTGATTCAAGGCGACCAGGTAATCCAGATCGTCGGCGATTTGTACGACCATTGGCAAGCCGCTGGCCCCGCCACGGCGCTGGCCAAGGTGCAATTGCTGGCACCCATCGTCCCCCGCAACATCCTCTGCATCGGTCGCAATTATCTGGAACACGCACAAGAGGGGCAGGCTGAAATGCCGACCTCGCCCCTGTTGTTCATCAAGGCGACCAGTGCCTTGACCGACCCAGGGGGAACGATCCGGTTGCCACGCGTGGCCCCAGAGCGCGTCGACTTCGAAGCCGAACTGGCCGTCGTCATCGGCCGCGCAGCCAAGCACGTTTCACCGCAAGACGCACTCTCGCACGTCCTGGGCTATACCTGCGCTAACGATGTCAGCGCCCGCGATGTGCAAAAAGGCGAGGGGCAGTGGGCACGCGGCAAATCGTTCGACACGTTCGCGCCGCTCGGCCCCTGGATTGAAACCGAATTGGACCCCAGCCGGCTGGCAGTTGTCGGCCGATTGAATGGCCAAATAATGCAGCAGGGCAACACCGCCGACATGGCCTTCGACGTGCGTGCCATCATTGCCAATCTGTCGGGCGCGATGACCCTCTTGCCGGGCACCGTCATCTTCACCGGCACGCCGGCCGGCTGTGGTTTCGCCCGCACGCCGCCGGTGTGGCTGAAGCCCGGCGATGAGTACGAAGTCGACATTCAGGGCATCGGCGTACTTTCGAACCCAGTCGCCGCGGAATAGCGCGGGCCACATCCCCGCGCCGCGTGCCTGGCTGCGCTACCCCCCGGCGAACCCACGAGCCCCTTGCAAGAACTGCCCGCCCCATGACCCAACCCACCACCTCCGGTGTCTCTAAAGCACAAGTTTTGGAGTTCGCCAACGGCGTGCCGTTCTTGAGACTCCTGGGGCTCGAAACGCTCGACATTGGGCCGGGCTGGTCGTTGTCGCGCGTGGCGTACCGACCCGAGTTGACCCAACCCGCGGGCATCATGCACGGCGGCGTGATCGCCACGCTGATCGATACCGGCATCGCGCACGCCATCTTGCTGACCGAGGCATTTCAACAGGTCGCGCAGGAAGGGGCTTCGATG